>CANRGO010000019.1 GCA_947630125.1 uncultured Lachnospiraceae bacterium
ATTGGAGCAAAAACTCAGTATCCAGAAGTTTGTATGGAAATCATCAATTGGCTAGCAACACCTGAAGGAACTTTAACATTTAACTATGGACCAAAAGACCTTTGCTGGTATTATGATGAAGAAGGAAATACCATGTTTACAGAACTTGGTAAAAAAATCAATGCAGATAGAAAATATGTAGTAACAGAAGAAGAAGGTGGTTTATACGCTGGAAACTTTAACGATGGTTCTGCTCAGTACAATAACACTACATGGTCAATAGATGCAACAAACCCAGAATCCAATGGTGAAACCTACAATAGTAAAATGTGGAAAAGTAATCAATTAGAGCCCAAAAATGATACCGAAGCGGACTGGAGAGCTGTAACTGGTGCAACCATGATTGAAGAATATATGAACAGTAAACCTTATAAAATTGCTCCTGCAACTTCTTACTCAGAATCTTCTAAATCGGATGAATTAAAAGTTGTTTGGAGCCAGGTAACAGAAACCATTAAAAACTATTCTTGGCAGGCAATTTATGCTACAACAGATGCTGACTTTGATTCTATTGTTGCAGAAATGATTGCAAAAGCAAATGAATATGACTATGCACAATGCGTTGACTGGAGCAAGGGCGAAGCAGCTACCAAACATGCATTGGAATTAGAAGTTACAAAATAAGATACGATTGATTTTTTAGCACAATCAAGTTAAGATTAGAAAAAGGCTGCTCCTTTAGGACAGCCTTTTTTAAATCAAAGGTTCAAATTAGAAATGGAGAAAAACATGAGTTTTTTTAGTGTAGATGGTCCTTTATATCGGTTTATTTCAAGATTCTGGGATATGATAAAATTGAATTTTTTATGGTTACTTTGCTCTCTTCCAATTGTTACTATGGGTGCCTCTACGACAGCAGCTTTTTCCATTACCTTAAAAATGGTGGACGAGCAGGAGGGATATATTGCCAAGGATTTCTTCAAAGCTTTTAAATCAAACTTGAAGCAGGGAAGTATGATGGGAATTTTGTTTTTGATAGCAATCGTTGCCCTCTGGTTAGATTTCCAGTTTTTCAATCTTCTAGATACCAATCCCGTTATTTTTTTAATCATGGGCTTTGTAGGAATCTTTATTTTTACATTAACCTTCCTGTATGCATTTCCTCTGTTGGCAAGGTATCAAAATTCTATTATTAATACCATGAAAAATTCTTTTGATATTTCTATCCGATATTTTGTAAGAACCTTACTGTTAATCTTTGTGCTAATTTTTGAAGTTTTGATTTGCATGTGGAATGAATGGACCCTTATTGTGGGTGTTCTAATTGGACCAGCCTGTATCTTTTTGACTATAAGTGGATTTGCACTTAGGTTTTTTAGGGAGTTGGAAAAAGAGGCTCAAACCTGATTGCTTTTTCATTTATGATAAGGATGTTTGAAATAAGAAGAGCGTACCATATCACCGAAAACCCGATATCTCTAAAGGATTGTTGTTGATAGGGTAAAGGATGTTTGAAATAAGAAGAGCTTACCATATCACCGAAAACCCGATATCTCTAAAGGTTTTCTTGTGATATGGTAAGCTCTTCTTATTAAATATACGTTACTATCAAAAAATGTATAAAGAGTAGGTTTATCATGTCTTTAGGTTGTTTCTACTGTCATAGAGAATCTCAATTTACGGAAACCTCACAAGCATCAAAAATCTCCAATACGTCAAAACTCGTAAGCTTTAAAACCTTCAAGCCGCGGAACCTCACAAGCATCAGAAGCCGTCATTTCGTCAAAACTCGCAAGCCCTAAAACCTTCAAACCGCGGAAATCTGACAACAGCAGAACCGCCCACCCTATCATAAAGAATACCTTTAGCGTAAGCGGGTTTCTGATGATAGGGTGGGCGGTTCTGCTGCTTGCGACCTTCCGCGCTGCTAACCTTTAGCGAAAGCGGGTTTCTGATGATAGGGTGGGCGGTTCTGTTGTATGCGATTTTCCGCACTAGAATCCTTTAGCGTAAGCGGGTTTCTGATGATAGGGTGGGCGGTTCTGCTGCTTGCGACCTTCCGCTATTGCAAGTTGTTAGTCTTCGTCGAGTTCCAACTGCTTACGGTATTCTGCGGGACTTTCGCCCACATACTTTTTAAATTTTTTGTGGAAGTAGTCTACGTTCTTATAGCCAACTTGTTCAGCGATTTCATATACTTTTAGTTTGTTTTCTTTTAAAAGTTCTTTAGAGAAGTTGATTCGAACATGATCTACGTAAGAATTAAAACTTTCTCCAACGGTTTTATTAAAGATTTTGCCAAGATAAGCACTATTGTAACCAAACAGTGGAGCGATGGTCTCCAGCTTTAAATTGCTTGTATAATTGTGATCGATGTAGTAAATAATATCATCTAACACGCTGTCTCTAGAAGAATTTCCAATGGAACTGATTATCATGTCAAATTGCTCTGAGAAGAACAAGATAATTTCATAGAGATAATTTTTTTGATGGATGGTTTCAATCACGACTGCATTACTTGGAAAATTGATATTCATGGTGCTGTATATATGTCCTATTTTATCCTTTATCTGAAGATATAAGTCAGCAAGAAAAAGTTTAATGGATTCAAGGTCTTCCTTTACATGGTAAAGATACTGTTCCAAATGATATAAGATTTCTGCAACTTTTTTACGATTAAAACTTTGCAGATAATCCACTAATTGATCACAGTAGTCACGGATCATGTCATCTCCGATTTCCTTCGTTTTTTCTTCCAGATTCGGAAGATCTTCGTAGCCTAAGGTATGCTGCCCCTGATCACAGAAAAAACGACGGGACATTAATCTTAACGCATCTTCATAGGAAAAATGTACATCAAAGAGATTATCTACTGGGCGGCCATAACATATAAATAAACTGTCAAGGGGGCTGCCTTTTTGAATACGGTCATCATAGTGTCTTAAAAATTCATTGAATTTTCCAAGGGCAAAGGAACCTTTGAGTAAAATCACATGTTTTTCTGCGATTTTAAAGGTTTCAAAACTATGGTTTCCCTGATTGGTTACTTTTAATAAGTCGGAAAAATTATAAAGTAAATCTGACTGTCCAAGGGCAAAATTTTCATACAAAACAATTTGGTAATGATCAGCCTCAATATTCATGTCTGTAAAATCCAAATTTGCGATATCAGGTGAATTGGTTACCAGATCAAAAAGAATAACATTTTTTGCTTTGCTTCTGTATTGACGGATATTACTAAAATCAGCCTGCTCTTTTAAAATAGAGTTTCGGACAGTATCAATGGCATGAAAGAGTTCATCCTCATCAATCGGCTTGGTTAAATAAAAATCCACTCCATATTTGATGGCTTCCTGAGCATATTTAAAATCGGAATAGCCACTTAAAATAACAAATTTTCCTTTGTACTTTTTCTCTCTTGCAGCTTTTACAATTTCAAGACCATGCATTTTGGGCATACGAATATCTAATAAAACCAGACTTGGTTTTAAAGTAAGGATAGCCTGTAAAGTGTCTTCCCCATTGGCTGCTTCTCCACATATTTCAAATCCTAAGGATTCCCAATCTAAAATACACTTTAATCCATCTCTTATAATGGATTCATCATCTGCAATAAAAACGGTTCCGATTTTTTTCATGTTCAATACCTGCTTTGCACAAATTTTCTTTTCTTTAGTATACACGAAAAATCTTAATTTGTGTGTATTTTTATTACCACGGGCATGTTACTTTTTACCGTTGTTGTGGTAAACTTGAGTGCTTCTTTGTCTTTTGTAAATTGAATTTTTTCATTGAAGCCCAAAATTTCTACATCCTTAATAATTCCATGAAAACGAGGTTTGTTTTGATCAGCACTGTCGGATAAAGCTTCAATTGCAATTCTTCCGTGTTCAGGATAGTGTAAACAGATGGCATAAATACATCCATTGCCGGCAGTAAAACGAAAATCCTTTTCTGTATAACTTTTGTCACTTCCATCCTGAAATTGTCCTTCTATTTCTTTGGTTGGACCTTCTTCAGAGAGACGCCAAGGTTTACTTTCATAGATTGCTTCTTTATTAATGTTCATCCAGGAAGCCAAATCCTTTAGAATAGCAGTATCCCCTTCTGGAATAGTTCCGTCTGCTTTCGGACCAATATTTAAAAGTAAATTTCCATTCTTACTTACCACATCAACTAAGTAACAGATGATTTCATAACTACTTTTATAATGAAGGGAAGTGGTATAACACCAGGAATTGTGTGCCACCGCAGTATCTGTTTGCCAACAATAAGGTTTTGCTTCTGCAAATTTACCTCTTTCAATATCCACAATACCACTGCCAAAGGCCATGGCATCATGTTTATAACAGATAGCTGTTGGACTATTCCACTCCACACCTTTGTTATAGTAAAATGCAGCGATTTTCTGTAAGTAAGGTTTAAAACCTTCATGCTGAACCCACCAGTCAAAGTATAAAATCTTTGGTTGATAAGCCTCAATGAGTTCACAGGTTCTTAGGAGCCAATCCTCAAGAAAGTCTTCGGGAGGATAAGGAACCGCGAAAATATCCTGATGATTTGGTTGCTCTTTTAAGGAAGGCCAATAAAGATCATAGGGTTCTATGGGATCTTTGATATCACTATCAAATTCTTTTCCAATTCCCATAAACCAATAATGTTCAGCCCGATGAGTAGAAGCAGCAAACACAAGTCCTTCCTTTTCAATCGCAGTTTTTAATTCTCCTAAAATATCACGACATGGACCCATTTGAGCACTATTCCATCTGGAAAGTTTGCTATCATACATTTGAAAACCATCATGGTGTTCGGCAACGGGAACAATGTATTTTGCACCAGCCTCTTTAAAAAGAGATACCCAAGAATCGGCATTAAATTTTTCGGCCTGAAAAAGAGGAATAAAATCTTTATAACCAAATTTATTGTGATTTCCATAAGTTTTTATATGATATTCATATTCAGGGGAACCCTGAACGTACATGTTTCTAGAGTACCATTCATTATGAAAAGCAGGTACACTAAACAATCCCCAGTGTATAAAAATACCAAACTTTGCCTTATGAAACCAAGATGGAATCTGAAATGAGGTTAGGCTTTCCCAGTTATCTTGATAGGGACCTTTTTCGATTGTTTGCTCTATGTGTTTTTTTAACTCTTCTCGTATCATGTAAGATCTCCTTACAGTTGTATAATTTTTACGTCTTTTGTCTTCAATAGAAAAGCGGTATTTTTATTTATGTTGTCACCAGTTAATAATTCCACACCGTTTTCTTCAAGAGTAATCATGGCATCTTCTGGGTTGTGATTGAGTAAAAATAAAAAGCATCCATTTTCATTATAACGTTTAGTAGCTTCTACACCGGCTGGTACATCAACTACTGGTTTTATATGTTTTTCATTTAAAAGTTCGGACAAGAATTTCTGATAAAAAGAGTCATCCGATTGGGTTGCAACATAGTATGCAAGCCCTTCTCCAAATTGATTTCTTGTAAGAACAGGCATTCCAGCATAGAAATCCTGTTCATAAACACTAAGAACCTGAGCACGTTCAGCATGGAGTAAATCACAAATAAGACTAGAAGAAAAGGTTTGATTCTGGTAAACGAAAGAATTATTGGTACCATTTGGAAGTGCATCCAATTCCTCTACCCAAATGCCCAGAATATCTCGTAATTTTCCTGGATAACCACCAGTTGTTACCAAATCAGTTTCATTTACATAGCCACTAAAAAATGTGGTAACAAAAGTTCCGCCATTCTTAACAAAGGATCTAATTTTCTCATCAAGGCCTTCTTTTACCATATACAGAACAGGTGCAATAATCAGATCATAGTCTGTAAAAGAATCCTTTTCGGAAACGATATCCACGGAAATATTCATGGTATTTAAAGCTTGGTAATAGGCAAGAAGCTGGTCATAATATTTTAGGTTTACACTTGGTCCAGCAGAATATTCGATGGCCCACCAATTTTCCCAATCGAAGTAGATTGCCACTTTTGATTGATGCCTTGCACCTAGGGTTTTACTACCTAAAATTTGCAATTCTTCACCTAACTTCGCAAGTTCACGAAAGACACGCGTATCTTCTGTTCCAACATGATCAATCACAGCCCCATGATATTTTTCACAGGCACCGATACTTCTTCTCATTTGAAAAAACATAATGGTATCTGCACCATGAGCAACAGCTTGGTAACTCCAAAGTCTCATAACTCCTGGACGTTTTAGCGAATTATAAGGAAGCCAGTTGGTTACACTGGGAGTTTGTTCCATAAGAGCAAATGGTTTCCCTTGTTTTAGACCACGCATTAATTCATGCTTCATTGCAGTAGAACAATATAGTTCATCGTTGCTTGGATAGTTATCCCAGGAAATAAAATCCATTTCATCAGCCCATTTGAAATAATCCAGGGGTTTGTAGAAGCCCATAAGATTTGTGGTGATTGGAATAGAAGGAGTTATGTTTTTTAAAACTGCGGCTTCTAACTTGTAGCAGTCCAAAATACTTTCGGACATGAATTTTTTATAATCAAGAGAAATTCCTTGAAAGTTTGTGCGATTTTCTTCAAAATGCTCACTTAATAAATTAGGAGCAACAATATCATCAAAATCATAAAAGGTATGGCTCCAGAAAGAAGTATTCCATGCTTGATTCACTTTTTCAATACTACCATATCGCTTTTCTAACCAGGTGCGAAAGGCTTTTTCACAGTTTTCACAATAGCACTCTCCACCATATTCATTGGAAATATGCCAGGCTACAATGTTATCTAAATGTCCATATCGTTCTCCAATTTTTTCTGCAAGTCTCGTAGAATAGGTTCGATAAATGGAACTATTTGGACAGGAGTTATGCCTGCTTCCAAATTTGCGTTTCATTCCAGAGAATTCAGTACGAAGGATTTCAGGATATTTACGTGCCATCCAGGCTGGATGGGCAGCAGTAGAGGTCGCCATACAAACCTTAAGATTATGTGCTTGAACCAGTTCCATGATTTGATCCAATTTATCAAATTGGTAGGTATCTTCATCTGGTTGTAACATGGCCCAGTTAAATACATTTAAGGTTACTACATCGATTCCTGCTAGTTGAAACATACGCATATCTTCTTCCCAGATTTCAGCAGGCCATTGTTCTGGATTGTAATCTCCGCCATATAGAATTTTTTTAATAGATGGATGTTCGATCATATAATTTAAGTTCTCCTTTAGTTTACAGATTCTGAAGCTGTGATTGCTGCCAGACGTTCTTCGTTTTGTTTCAGTGCATTCTCCATATCCTTTTCCAGAACCTGCTCATATCCAAGTGCAAGTACCGTAGTCTGAAGCTCTTTTTGTAATGCATAAAAGCTATCTTCAGATTCGGCAAAGATCATTTTCCAGGAGTAATCCACAATTATACGTTTACATTGATTTCTCAAAGTTGTAATTTCTGTGCTCTCGATTGGACTGATAAAACTTGTTCCAGGTGCTACGATAATTTTGTTGTTTTTCTCTAAATATTCCAGAGTATTTAGTGCGTCCATTTTGTCAGACCAATCGATTTCTAGTGTTGACTGAGACATATTTTGTACAGAATCCCAAAGTGTATAATAATAAGGATAGCCATTGGGTGCAATTTCATTCTTGGAAACGGAGTAATAATTTAAAGTAGAAACACCATCACGAAAGGTTCCACCACCTAATTCTGCGGGCATGTCAGCATCTCCATTTAAAAGAGCTTTAATTCCTAGTTCTGTTAAAACAGGACCTTCGTCAGTCATTTCCCAAGTAACACCTTCTGGACCAGGAGCACCACCAGAGGGTTGGGCATTGTTAATATAAACCCCTTCTGGAGAATAGAGCCAGTCTATAAAATCGGCAAGGCGTTCAGGATCTTTTGCCTGACTACCTACTGCAATGACACATTTTTGATTCCCATTTTGTGTACAACCATAAGAAAAAATCTTCATGTCTTCAATATCAGCTAACATAAAACCTTTCCCTTCATTCTCATTTTCAATGGTATTGTAGGCAGACTGTCCAAGCCAAGGCCAAAATGAATAAAGAATAGCACCGTCTTCATATTTTTCGAACAGACGGGTGTAATTTTGTGTGGTAGATTCAGGATCAACCAGACCCATTTGGTTGGCATCAAAGAAGAACTTTAAAACACGCATGTACATGGAATCAGTATCGATGATGCTTTGGTAATCAGACCCATCTGCTTTAACTAATAAAAAGCCAAATTCATCATAACCATAGAGACAGGCAGGTTGTTTGGCGTTATTCATAAGATTCCCATCCCAATCCTTAAACAAGGATAAGGCATAGGTTTTATCCCCGGAATCACTGACAGGATTTATATCCTGCATTGCTTTTAAAACGGGTAGCAAATCTTCTAAGGTTTTAAGTTTTGGATAGCCCAGTTCCTTGTATAAATCCCATCTTAAATAGGGACCAAAGTTTAGGTCTAAGCCTTCGCTGGGATTGGTAGCAGGTTGCGTTGATATTTCACTTGGAATGGCATAAATACCATCTTCTTGAATTTTATCATTGAGGGATTTAATTGCACTCTCATAACGCATAATGGATTTATCTTCCAGCATTTCCTCCATATTAATTAATAAACCAGCAGAAACCATATCTTGTAATTTTCCATTTTCAGAAGTGGTAATTACCAAATCACCTAGATTCCCAGCTGCATAGCGCATATCATAGAGTGTATCGCCACCGCCAGTTACGTTTGGTGCGATAATATTTAATTCCATATTAAATTTCTGCTTCACAATTTCTGCGAACCAGCCAGATTGAATCCCCTGAAAATTAGCAAGAGAATCTAAAACATCAACTACGATGAATTCATCATAAGGACAGTCATAGTTAGCACTGGTTTTGGTTGTGCTGCTTACCTCTTCTTCCTTTTTTTCGCTACAGCCGAAAATAGAAGTACAGGTAATTGAAAAAAGTAGTAAGAAACTAAGCCATTTTTTATTCATCATGTGTATGCCTTCCTTTTTATAAAGATTCAACTGCCAGAATGGATTTCTGGACAGACTTACTCCAAGAATATCCTATCACAAGAAAATATGCTTTACATTAGAAAAATTATAGTAGATTTACCATTCTTATTATATCTGTTGCAAGAAATATATACCATATGCTATAATTAGTTTAACCAATAAACTTTATGGAGGAATTAAGAAGATGATCAATATGCCAGTTGTAAAAGTGGGAATTGTAGCAGTAAGTAGAGATTGCTTTCCCGAAGAATTATCCGTTAACAGAAGAAAGGCACTTGTAGCTGCTTATCAGGAAAAATATCAGGCAGCAGATATTTATGAATGTCCAGTTTGTATCGTAGAAAGTGAATTACATATGGTGCAGGCTTTAGAAGACATCAAAAAAGAAGGCTGTAATGCACTTTGTGTATATCTTGGTAACTTTGGACCTGAAATTTCAGAGACACTTTTAGCAAAACATTTTGATGGCCCCTCCATGTTTGTAGCTGCAGCGGAAGAAAGCCAAAACGATTTATCAGATGGTCGTGGGGATGCTTACTGTGGTATGTTGAATGCCAGTTACAATTTAAAATTACGAAATATCAAAGCATATATCCCTGAATATCCAGTTGGAACCGCAGAAGAATGTGCAGATATGATTCACGAGTTTGTTCCAATCGCAAGAGCAGTTGTTGGCTTACAGGATCTAAAAATCATCAGTTTTGGTCCTCGTCCATTGAACTTTTTAGCATGTAATGCACCAATTAAACAGTTATATAATCTGGGTGTAGAAATTGAAGAAAACTCAGAACTTGACTTATTTGAAGCATTTCAAAAACATGCAAACGATCCAAGAATTCCAGAAGTAGTTGCGGATATGGCAAAAGAACTTGGAAGTGGAAATCAAAAATCAGAGATTTTACCAAAACTTGCACAGTATGAACTTACATTACTAGATTGGATTGAAACCCACAAAGGCTATCGCAAATATGTAGCTATCGCTGGAAAATGTTGGCCAGCTTTCCAGACACAATTTGGCTTCGTTCCTTGTTATGTTAACTCAAGATTAACAGGAAAAGGAATTCCAGTATCTTGTGAAGTAGATATTTATGGTGCATTAAGTGAATATATTGGAACTTGTGTGAGTGAAGATGCAGTTACCTTATTAGATATTAACAATTCAGTTCCTGCTGATATGTATGCAGAAAGTATTAAAGGTCAGTTTGATTACACACACAAAGATACTTTTATGGGCTTCCACTGTGGAAATACCTCTTCTACAAAACTTTCTTCCTGCAGCATGAAATATCAGAAAATTATGGCGAGAGCACTACCAGAAGAAGTAACCCAGGGAACTTTAGAAGGTGATATTGCACCTGGAGATATTACATTTTTCCGTTTGCAGTCAACTGCAGATACCAAACTTCGAGGCTATATAGCACAAGGTGAAGTGTTACCAGTTGCAACCAGATCTTTTGGATCTATCGGAGTATTCGCAATTCCTGAAATGGGAAGATTTTATCGTCATGTATTAATCGAAGGAAACTACCCACATCATGGAGCCGTTGCTTTTGGACATTTTGGAAAAACAATCTATGAAATTTTCAAATTCATTGGTGTTGAAGTTGAAGAAATTGGATTTAATCAGCCAAAAAATATGTTATATAAAACAGAAAACCCATTTATGTAGTATAAAACTTAGTAAGGAGGATATGAGATGTTATACATCGGTGTTGATTTAGGAACTTCTTCCGTGAAAATGTTATTAATGGAAGGAAACGGAACCATTCAAAAGGTAGTGAATAGAGAGTATGATTTACATTTTCCTAATCCAGGCTGGTCAGAACAACATCCAGAGGATTGGTGGAATGCGGTTTGTGATGGGATGGAGGAACTTTTAAGTGGCTGCGATAAATCTCAGGTAGCAGGAATTAGTTTCGGGGGTCAGATGCATGGACTTGTTATCCTAGATGAGCATGACCAGGTTATTCGTCCAGCAATTCTTTGGAATGATGGTCGAACCACAGAAGAGACAGATTATTTAAATCAGGTTATAGGAAAAGATAAATTATCAGAGTATACAGCGAATATTGCATTTGCTGGATTTACAGCCCCTAAGATTCTGTGGGTAAAAAATAAAGAACCAGAAAACTTTGCAAAAATTAACAAAATCATGCTTCCAAAAGATTACCTTGCATATTTACTTTCGGGTACGTTCTGTACCGATGTATCAGATGCATCTGGTATGCTACTGATGGATGTAAAGAATAAATGCTGGTCAAAAGAAATGATGGATATCTGTGATGTGAAAAGAGAGCAGTTAGCGGATATCTATGAAAGCTATGAAGTAGTTGGAACTTTGAAACCTGCCCTTGCAGAAAAATTTGGACTTTCTAAGGATGTAAAAATTGTTGCAGGAGCTGGTGATAATGCTGCTGCTGCAATAGGAACGGGAACCGTTGGTGATGGAAAATGTAATATTTCCATTGGAACCAGTGGTACGGTCTTTATCTCATCCAAAGAATTTGGTGTAGATGAAAATAATGCATTGCATGCTTTTGCTCATGCCGATGGAAATTATCATTTAATGGGATGTATGTTAAGTGCAGGAAGTTGTAACAAGTGGTGGTTGGAAGAGATTATTGATACCGAAGATTTTGCAAAAGAACAAGCGCCAATCACAAAACTTGGGGAAAATCATGTATTCTTCTTACCTTATTTGATGGGAGAAAGATCTCCTCACAATGATGCCAATGCAAGAGGTACATTTACCGGACTTAGTCTGGATAGTAGTCGCACCGATATGACCCAGGCTGTGTTAGAAGGAGTTGCCTTTGCGATTCGTGATTCCTTTGAAGTTGCAAAAGCTCTTGGAATTCCAATTGAGAGAAGTAAAATCAGTGGCGGAGGAGCAAAGTCTCCACTTTGGAAGAAAATTTTTGCAAATGTATTAAATATTAAAATTGATGTTATCGTTACAGAAGAAGGACCAGGATATGGTGGAGCGATTTTGGCAGCAGTTGCTTGTGGTGAATATGCAAGTGTTGAAGAAGCTGCAAATAAATTGGTTCAAATTGTAGAAACCATTGAACCAGAACCAGAACTGGCTGCTAAATATGAAGCGCAGTATCAAAAATTTAAGAAAATTTATCCTGCCTTAAAAGGAGTGTTTTCAGAACTGGTTTAAGTGTGCTACACTGTCTGTAGATGGATTTTGCTCCAACAGATAGGAGACGCTTATGAACTATATAGTATTTGATCTGGAATGGAATCAAAGCGTAGATGCCACAGAAGAAGATACGAAACAACTGCCCTTTGAAGTAATTGAAATAGGGGCCGTGAAACTAAATGTTGCACGGGAAATAACAGGTACCTTTCATCGATTGATTAAACCTGTGGTATATCAGGAAATGAATCATGTTACAAAAAAATTAATACAAATGCAAATGACTGATTTTGATCAAGGAGACTCGTTTGTACAGGTCATGGAGGATTTTTTCAAATTTATTGGAAAAGATTATATGTTTTGTACCTGGGGTCCCCTTGATTTAATGGAATTACAAAGAAATATGAGATATTTTCATATTCCTGCGTTTCAAAATGGTCCACTTGCGTTTTATGATGTACAGAAACTTTTTTCCATTGCATATGAAGATAAAAAAACCAGACGCTCTCTTGAATATGGAGTGGATTACTTATCTATCCCAAAGGACATACCTTTTCATAGAGCCTACAGTGATGCCTATTATACAGCAAAAGTATTCTCAGAAATTCATGATCCTCTTGTGCTGGCTTTGCATTCTTATGATTTATTTGAACTTCCAAAGTCAAAAAAACAGGAAGTAAAAATGGTATTTCCTGGCTATGCAAAATATATTTCACGCGAATTTGAAGATAAAACCAGTGCTTTAGAAGATCGAGAAGTACTAAGTATGAAATGTTATCTTTGTCGTCACAATATCAAACGAAAAATCAGATGGTTTACACCAAATGGAAAACACTACTTAAGTGTTGGCTTTTGTGAGATTCATGGCTATGTTAAGGCAAAAATTAGACTGAAAAAATCAGAGCAAAATATGATTTATGTAGTAAAAACCGTTAAAATAGTAGATGAGACAGAAGTTGAAAAAGTGAAAGAAAAACAAAATCATCTAAGAGAACTTAGACGCGAAAAGCGTCATAGCAAATAAAAAAGGTAACGAAAAAGAGCAGGCTATCATGAATCCAGAGTAATTTCTCTGAATCATGATAGCCTGTTTTTTGATTTAAATCATTATTCCAGGTCTTGAAAATCTCGATAATCAAAATGGATTCGCGTATCTTTTCTTCGTTTTTTCTTTCTTTCTGCAACAACTTTTCTTTGGGAACGTGTTCCCATATGAGTACGTTTGGAATTAGAAGAAGAGTGATATCGCTTTCTTCTTTTTTTTCTGCTTTTTTTCTCAAAATGATAATTTCGAAAAACAGAGCGGATAAAAATTCCTGCGATAATCAAAATAATAAAAGCAACGATCCAATAAAAAACTCGATTCACATAGATAAATATGGTGTTTTTTTCGGGTTTGGGAGAGTCGATCGAATCATTTTGTGCAGTCTCTTCATTGGTCAAATCATCAGAAGCAAAGTCAAAAGTCGAAGCAGATTGCACTTCAAACGTCACATCCGCTTTACCAACCATCACATCCTGATAGGTATATAAAAGACTTGCAACTGTGCTTTCTTTTAAATCATCATAGGAAAGTGTGACGGATAAATCAGAAAAATTGATTTGATTAGGTATCACAACAAAATCGTTTTCACGGATATTTAAAATGGGTTCGCTACTACCGAATACATCCTGGTTGGTATTAAAAAAGTAAGAATGATCTAAAACGTAGGTGCTTTCATTTTGCTTGATATTTACCTTTTGAAAGTTTGAAAAACCATAATTGAATAAGTCGATAGTGTCCTGAAACTGATAGGGAGATTCTTCCCTTAAAATAACACAGATTAGTGTCATTCCATCTTTTTTTGCAGCACTGACAAGAGTTTGTCTGGACTGGCTTGTGTATCCGGTTTTGCTACCGATAATATATTCATAGGAGTATTCACAGCCGGGCAGAAGTTTGTTTTTGGTATTCAGAGTAAAATCATCCGGTTGTCTGTCAGTGGCTTGCCAGTGATAGCTTCTTGTTCCTGAAATTTCTGCAAGAAGTGGATTTGCAAAAAAGGCACGGCCTATCATGGCAAGGTCAAAAGCGGTGGTATAATGATTTTCATCATGAAGTCCGTTAGTTGTTACAAAATTTGTATTGAGACAGCCAAGTTCTTTTGCTCGCTCATTCATGGTTTGGATAAAGGAATCGATAGAGCCTGAAATATGTTCTGCAACTGCATTACAAGTTTCATTTGCGGAAAGAAGAAGGATTCCATAGAGAGCGTCTTTCATGGTCAATGCTTCTCCTTCATCCATACCCATATTGGATCCATCCCAGGGAACAGAATAGACAGCTTCTTTGGAAAATTCAACCATATCGTTTAGTTCAGAATTCTCTGCAGCCAGTAATGCAGTCATTATTTTAGTAGTACTTGCAGGATATAAAGTTTTGTGGATATTTTTGGCATAAAGAATAGTTCCTGTTTCGAGTTCCATAAGAATCGCAGCATCAGCGCCAACTTGTGGACCATCTGGCCAGCCAGTAATCTGATTACTGGAAACGGATTCCAGAAGTCTTTGTTCACGTTCAAGATTATAATCCGTAGCAGAGACAGAAATTGCAGGGCTTATTATGAAGTTCAGGATGGTAAATCCTGTAAGGAAAATTTTGAGGATGGATTGTGTTCGTTTTTTATTCATGTATTGCTCCAATTTTATTTTCGTTCTTTCTATCATACACTATTTTTGCTAAAAACCAAAGACTATAAATCATCATAATAAAAAATTAAAGATTTCAAAGTCACAAAAAAAAGTGTAAAATAAAAGTATCTAGAAAAACCAGGAGGAATTATGCGTTTACGAAATATTAGAGGTTCAGAACAAGTGATAGAAGACAGTCCATATGTAATAAAAAGTGCAACAGAACAAAAAGGAAAATGGCAGCAGCTTTTTCAAAATAATAATCCCATTATGATTGAAATTGGAATGGGAAAAGGGAATTTTATCACCACGTTAGCAAAAGAAAATCCCCAAAATAATTATATCGGAATCGAAAAATATACCAGTGTTCTTTTGCGAGCAGTACAAAAGATGGAAACAGATCCAGTAGAGAACCTAAGATTTATCTGTATTGATGCAAAACTTTTAGGCGAAGTGTTTGCCCTTCATGAAGTTAGTAAAATCTATCTTAATTTTTCAGATCCATGGCCAAAAGATCGTCATGCAAGAAGAAGACTTCCTTCCAAGGAATTTTTAAAACTGTATGGTGAAATATTAAAAACTGATGGTGTTCTGGAGTTTAAAACAGACAACCGTGGACTATTTGATTTTGCAGTGGAAGAGGCTCCTTTAGCTGGATGGGATATTCATAAGCTAACTTATGATCTTCATCAGGATACAGAGATGAATCAGGGAAACATCATGACAGAGTACGAAGAAAAATTTTCCGCAAAAGGAAATCCTATCTGTAAATATATCATTGGTCAAGGGAATTCAAAAAAGGAGTAAATCTATGAAAATTGGCTATGCTTGCCTGACTACAGGTTTAAATCAGGAACGGTACAAAACCTGTATTCAAAAAAATGCCACAGAGGAAACATTGACCCAGCTAATTGCACATAATTTAGAGGTGCTTAGTCTGATGTTAGACTATAATATTGAGAATCAGATTATGATGTTTCGTATTTCATCTGATTTAATTCCTTTTGGTTCTAGTCCCGTGAACCAACTTTCCTGGTGGGAACTTTTTTCTGAAGAATTATTTGCACTTGGTGAAAAAGTTCGAAAGTATGGATTACGTGTTTCCATGCACCCAGGTCAGTACACTGTCATTAATTCTCCGGATCAAGGAGTGGTAGGGCGAGCATTTTTGGATTTAGAGTATCATGCAAGAGTCTTAGATTCTATGGGTTTAAATAGTGAGCATAAACTAATATTACATATTGGTGGAGTCTATCAGGAAAGAGAACAGGCTACGCAACGCTTCATGGATTCTTATAATCAGCTTTCTCCTGCGGTAAAAAGACGTCTTGTCATTGAAAACGATGATAAGTCTTATACCATTGAAGAGGTGCTTCGAATAGCGTTTTTGAAAAATATACCGGTGGTTTATGACAATCTTCATAATCAGGTGCTTCCTTCTGATACGAATAAAGATGATGTTTTCTATATTAAGGAAGCAGCAAAAACCTGGAAAAGGCAGGATGGCCCTCAAAAAATGCATTATTCTCAACAAAATCCAAGCAAAAGACCAGGTTCACACTCTAGAACAATTTATATTCGTCAGTTCTATGAATTTTATCAGCAACTTAAAACTTCAATTCCAGAACATGAGTTGCCAGATATCATGTTGGAAGTGAAAGATAAAAACTTATCTGCACGAAAATGTATACTGGCCTTAGATCAAACTCCAAGGATTCGAAATCTGGAAGAAGAATGGGCATTATATAAATATAAAATACTGGAGCAGTCACATGCTCACTATTTAAAAATAAGACGCTTACTAAAAGATAAAACAAGCTATCCAGTATTGGAATTTTATGAAATTTTGGAAGAGGCTATGGATTTAGAACTAGAGGAAACAAAGAGCTTAGGAAATTTTATAAACAGTAGTGAACATATCTGGGGCTACTACAAAAAGCAGGTCACAGAGAAAGAAAGAAAAGAGTATCTAGCTTTATTAGAAGCAATTCAAAAGGCTACAAAGAAAAAAGAAAGCCTAAGAAATTTTCTTCTTAAGCTTACGGAAAAATATCAAGATCCTTATTTATTAAACTCCTATTTTTTCTGGTATCAGGAATAAATTAAGGAGAAAGAGTAAGGTGCAAGCCAGACCCTTCAAAGGCAGGTGCAGCCACAAACTGCAGCTGCCCATTTTTTAACGCTTCTTTATGATACAAGTGCAAATGGCCACTTAGAATTACTTGAACCATAGAATCTTCACGTTGTACGAATTGTAAAAATTCATAGGTTGTTAAATCCAGACTAACTCCACCTTCACCCAGTGCGATCGCTTTTCCCCAGGCATCGATTGATTTTTCGGCAAGGAGTGGTGTATTAATAGGCACATGCATAAGTAAAATAATGGGCTTCTTTTTTTGCTCAAGGCTTTGAAATGCTTGAAAGGACTCCAAACTTACCTGATTGGTACTATTATCAATGGATGCAACTATTAGATCATCGTATTCTATATAATGGACAAGGTCTGCTTCTCCGCTAACCTCTTCCACAGAAGGAATATATGACCTCCCGTAGTTGATGATTTAGTATAAACTGAAAAACCTGCTGTTCGCAATTATTTTTTTCTTAAATTTTAGGATTTCATTCTG
This sequence comes from uncultured Lachnospiraceae bacterium, assembly GCA_947630125.1. GTDB lineage: Bacteria > Bacillota > Clostridia > Lachnospirales > Lachnospiraceae > CANRGO01. The sequence goes on from CANRGO010000019.1 coordinate 17,424, forward strand.
AAAGAGTTATGGTATGATAAAACAATACAAGCAATTAAATTTAGTTCAGGACAGGAGGTCTCCAATGGTTTATCTTATGAGTGATATTCACGGAGATTATAATCGTTTTATAGAGCTTTATCATAGTATCCCTATTTTAGAGGAAGATCAATTATATTTGTTAGGAGATGTGATTGATAAGAATCAGGATGGGATTAAAATGCTGGACTTCTGTATGAAGTCGAAGAATGTAACGTTAATCAAAGGAAATCATGAACGCTGGATGGAAGAATATTTTTTAGACCCTTCATCGGAAGATCTTTGGTGTAAGAGGGGAGGCGAAGCCACCCTTAGAGATTTAAAAGAGTTAGATTTAGAAACAAGAAAACAATATTTTAACTATTTGAAAAGTCTGCCCCTTTATATTAAATTGGATATCGCAGATCAAACTGTTATTTTAACTCACACAGGATATCGCCTTTTTGTGAAGCCTTGTTATAAAACAGAAAATTTGGTAGACATTGAAAAAACCATACAGCAGATTATTCAACTTAATGAAAATGAATATCTAAGTTATAGTGATTTGTTTTCCTTAGAGGATACGCTTTCTTTTAACTATCATTGTTATGTTGGACATGTACCAACCTTCTGGCTTCGGGAAGATAAAAAAGCTGAAATTATGTACACAAAAAATTACACCAATTTAGATTGCGGTGCAGGCCACCAAAACCTGGGAGGCAGATTAGCCTGTTTATGTCTGGACACTATGCAAGAATGGTATGCATAAAGAGTTTATACCATTACCATAAGTGCACCCATTCTCTTTGTTGTGCCAGGCTCTTTTCGGTAGGAACAGTACAAATCAGAATGGCAGCAGGTACAATCGGGATCTATGGTTATGTCCTTTATTCCAAGTTCCATTAACTGTCTTTCATTTATCTTTTTTAAATCCAGAAAGTATTTGTCTCCTTTTTTCTCAGCATAATCGGAGGCCCAGGAAAAGGATTTTTGAAAAGCATCAAAGACTTCAACACCAGTTTCAAAGCAACAGGAACTGATACCTGGACTGATAAATACTTTGATATCAGATGGGTTTGATTGAAACTCGTTTATCATCAGAATAGCAGCTTTTTCGGCAATTTTTTGAGCAGATCCACGCCAGCCAGCGTGTACCAATCCAATTACATGTTGAATTGGATCATAAAAAAAGACAGCAAGACAGTCTGCATGAACGGTGGTGAGCACCAACTGTTTCTGGTTGGTTACCATACCATCCGTGTCTGGAAGAATGAGATTTCCTTGATTCATATGAAAAGAAGAATCTTTTTTAATCAAAGCCACATGGTTACCATGAACCTGTTTTGGATATACTTTTGGCAGATGATTCATCTGGAGCATTTGAAAGACAGCCTCCTGTTCATAAGGACTTTTATCAGAGGCTCCTTCTTTTGTTGAAAAAGCACATATAATGTTTTTTTCATTTTGAAATACGGGTTTTATTAGTTGTTTCATAAGGATCTCCATAAAAAAATAGTAAGAAATTAAAATAGATAGGATAAAAAACCATGCATGTGGATCAAAAGCATCATACACTGAAGTTATTTAATATCATAATTATAGCCATCCTAACATGTTTGACAGCCTGTGGCAATCAAGAGTTTTATAAGGATAAAGTGTCTGCCAGTACCGATTATGTAAAAGAGCTTGGTAGATGTTACGAAGACAATCAAAGCATTTATTTTGCCATGAGTGGAAGTGGTGTGGAATTTCAATATACAGGAACTGAGTGTTTAGTAACCTTGGTTGGAGATGATAAGGCTACGAAGGCATCTGGGCAACAGCCACGGTTTGCGATCTTCCTAGACCAAGAGCTGATACGAACAGAGTTATTGCAACAAGAGGAAGAGACATTTGAAGTTTTTGCGGGAAAAGAAGAGCGAACAGCAACCATACGAATTGTAAAATTATCGGAAGCACTTAATTCCTGTATGGGAATCAAATATATTATAGGAGACGGAGCAAAACAAACAACGCCTGGATCTGAGAAAGAACATAAGATTGAAATTATAGGGGATTCTATCAGTGCAGGGTATGGCTTGGATGGAACTATGGGAGAAAACTTTTCCACAGCAACAGAAAACGTAACAAAAACCTATGGATATTTATTAGCAGAAAGTCTGAATGCAGATTATAGTATCGTAGCATACAGCGGCTATGGCGTGTTTTCTGGATATACAACAGATGGAACTAGGCAGGAGAATAAATTATTACCTCCATATTATGAAAGTCTTGGATTTTCAAATGGTTATTTTTCAGTGGGGACAAAGAAGATAAAGCCTCACACCATAAAATGGGATTTTTCAAAATTTCAACCAGATATAATCCTGATTAACTTGGGCACCAATGATCAGACGTATATCCAGGGTAAACAAAAACTGGAAGCATCCTTTCAGGCTTCTTATGTAAATTTTTTGACGAATGTGAGAGAGAAAAATCCAGATTCACAGATCTTGTGTATTTATGGTATGATGGAAAACACCCTATACTCTAGTATTGAAGAGGCTGTAGAAACATATCAGATAACCAGTAATGATCAGAAAATTTCGCTTTTTAAGTTGCCTACCCATACAGAGAAGGATGGTTATACCGTTAATCTTCATCCAACAGCAGAAACCAATGAAAAAGTGAAGGAGCTTCTCGTAAAAGAAGTGAAATCTCTGATGAATTGGTAATGAGAGGAGGAGTACCCTTTGAAAAGACTAGAGACGATAATACTCCGAAATGAAAGTTATCTTTCTACCACAATTAAAGTTGCACTATTTAGTATGTTAGCTATTTTACTAGCTGATTTTTTAAATTTTCAGTATGCACCAAGTGCAGGAATTATTACAATATTAAGTATTCAAGCCACGAAAAAGGAAACATTAAGTTTGGCAGTCGGTAGATTTTTAGCCTTTATTGGTGCTTTACTTATTTCTTATGTTTGCTTTCAGTTATTAGGCTTTACCTTTGCAGCGTTTGCATTGTACTTGTTTTTCTTTATTCTTCTGTGTCTTAATATGAACTGGCGTAATGCCATTGCAGTAGACTCTGTTTTGATTCTGCATTTTCTTGCGGAAGAATCCATGGGACTTACTGATATTGGAAATGAATTAGGGCTTTTTTTACTGGGGATAGGATTTGGAATTCTTGCGAATATCCACCTTCGGAATGACAAGCATGCTATGGAAATATTAGAAGATAATATTGATGAGGAAATGAGAAGAATTTTAAATCAAATGGCAGACTGTGTGATTCAGGAAACATATAGAAAAAGAGAAAGTAGCGTCTTAAAGCTGATGGATCTTTTATACCAGGCAGAGTCACTTGCAAGACAAAACGTAAACAATCAATTTCGGAAAGCAAATTATTATGACTTACATTATATTCAAATGCGAAAAGACCAGGCAGAGGTTCTGTCGGAAATGGAAAAAATTACTCATACCTTAAGAACCAGACCGAAGCAGGCAGAAACTATCGCAGAACTTTTAAGAAATATTTCCCTACAATTTCATCGAGAAAATACAGCAGAAAGTCTAACCCGGGACTTTGAATCCATGAAGCAGTTGCTAAAACAAGAAACTTTACCCGTAAATCGAGAAGAATTTGAAGATAGAGCCATGCTGTTTGCTCTTACTCAGAAAATCGAAGAATTTTTGCGAATTAAAAAAAGCTTTGCAGAACAATATAATAAGAAAGAGAAGGAATAGAGAACATGATACATTTTTTATATCCAAATGGAAAAAAGAGAGTATTAACCTTTAGTTATGATGATGGAGTGATACAAGACAGACGATTGGTGGAACTATTGAATCGTTATAATTTACGGGGCACTTTTCATTTGAACGCAGGAAAATTAAATCAGGAGGGATTTCTCACAAGTCAGGAATTACCTGATTTATTTCAAGGCCATGAAATATCAGCACATAGTTTAGACCATCCATTTCTTAATCAACTTTGCCAAAGTGACCTGGTATATCAATTGCAGGAAGACCGTAGAAAATTAGAAGAATATAGTGGAAAACTGGTTCGTGGAATGTCTTATCCCTTTGGAATTTACTCAGATGAAATTATCGAAACTGCAAAAAACCTTGGATTAGAATATTCCAGAACTGTGGAAAATTCACTATCTTTTCGTATTCCAGAAGACTTTTTGAAATGGCATCCTACCTGTCATCACAAACAGTTAAATGAGGAATTAATCCATAAGTTTTTGCATACACCAAGTCATCGAAACCTTTATCTTCTCTATGTGTGGGGTCATAGTTATGAGTTTGACAACGATCAGAACTGGGAAGAAATGGAAGAAAATTGTGCAAAACTTGCACACATTGAGGATGTGTGGTATGCAACGAACATAGAAGTAAAAGACTATATTCAAGCCATGAAAAGTATGATTGTTTCCGTGGATCAAACGATGATTTATAATCCATCGGCTACTTCTGTTTGGATTCGAACAGAAACCGGAAGCCATGAGATTTTAGCTGGTGAAACTTTTTATGTAAAGAATTAGAGGAGAAAACATGGGACTATTTGATATTGATGGAAAATTAATGAAGATACTGGGAAGAATTGTTGAAATGATGGAGCTAGGAGCCTTGTTCCTCATTACAAGCATTCCCATTATCACAATTGGTGCTTCTTTGAGTGCCTGCTATACACTTACCTTTCAAATGGCAAAAAATGAAGAAGGTTATGTGTTAAAACCTTATATGAAAGCATTTAAAGCTAATTTTAAAAAGGCTACCCTACTCTGGCTTATCATGTTATTCATCGGAGCACTTCTGCTTGGTAATTTTTGGGCCATGAGTCAAGTAGAGCTTGCTCAGGAAGGCATTATTAAGGGCTTGATGTGGTTTTTGTTATTTGTATTTATCTGGAGTGGTAATTATCTATTTGCTTTGCAGTCACAATTTGAAAATACAGTGAAAGTCACTTTGAAAAATGCCATATTTTTGAGTTTTTTACACATGATTCCTAGTTTGCTTGCGTTTCTAACAGTGTGCGTGCCTATTTACCTTTTATACAATGCACTACAGTGGTATCCTTTTGTTGTCTGGCTTTCTGTCCCTGTAGTTTGCTATGTACAGAGCTTGATTTTTGTTCCAGTATTTCGAAAATACCAGAATAATGATGAAAAAAAAGAGGATAATCTTGTAGAATAGTTACAAAGAAAAGAAGATTTCTTTTTTCTGGATGCAAAATCCTTTTTTTTATGCTAGTATAATGTAAACACTTACATTTTGTATTGAAAAAGGAGATAAGGGAAACGATCATGAGAGCAGAACAGTATTTTAAACAGTTTTTAGCAGAATATCAAAATTATAAAGACTACTGGAATTATGAAGATGGCTGTGTGTTAGTGGCATGTAAATTTATGCATCAGGCAACTGGAGATGATTCTTATCTGGATTTTATACTTCATTATCTGAAACATTTTATTGGAGAAGATGGAAGTATTTTCCATTATGAGACCGATACCTATAATATTGATAGTATTAATGCTGGAAAAATCTTATTCTATGCATTTGAAAAAACAGGGGAAGAAAAGTATCGTATTGCCATTGAATTTTTGATGGAGAGACTTTCGACTCACCCAAGATGTGCTTGTGGCAGCTTCTGGCATAAAGAAATCTATCCAAATCAAATATGGCTGGATGGACTTTATATGGCTCAACCTTTCTATATGGAGTATGAAACAAAATATCATGGAAAAGCAAATTATGATGATATTATGAAACAGTTTAGAAATGTAAAGGCTTACCTTTATAATCCAGAAAAAGGACTTTCCTACCATGCATATGATGAAGCCAGAATTCAACCCTGGTGTGATAAAGTTACTGGCTGTTCCAAAAATTTCTGGTTACGTTCTATGGGCTGGTATTTGATGGCTATGGTGGATGTGTTAGAGGCTATGAGTCAGGAAATCTATGAATATTATCATGAATTATCAGAACTCTTCAGAGAAAGCGTACGTGGAATCCTGCCCTATATGGATGAGAAAACTCATATGTTTTATCAGGTGATTGATCGAGCAGATGTGGATGGTAATTATCTGGAAACCTCAGGTTCTTCTATGATTGCCTATGCGATTATGAAGGGTTGTCGTCTTGGAGTACTCTTAAAGGATAAATATCTAGAAACTGGAAGAAGTATTATGGAGGGCATTCTTCAGGAAAAATTAGTAGAAGCAGAGGGGAAATTGGAGTTACAGGGAATTTGTCATGTTGCTGGCTTAGGTCCAGGTGAAAAACGTGATGGAAGTGTAGCTTATTATCTTTCAGAAAAGATTGTATCAGATGATGCAAAAGGAACCGGACCATTTATCATGGCTTTTTCCCAGTATCTATTAACCAATAACGAAGGATAAGGAAAGGATTCTAAGATGGACTTACAAATTGGAATTCGTCTTCATGATACCAAAGAATTAAGTTTAGAGAAACGATTAGAAGAAGTAGCAAGACAGGGATTTTGCTGTGGACATCTTGCGATTTCCAAGGTTTTAGAACCTCACTATGCAAAAAATGCTGCTTTAACACCTGGCTTTGCACAACACTTAAAAGCAGTTTTTGAAAAAAGCAGCATATCCATAGCAGTTCTTGGCTGTTATTTAAATGTGGCAACTCCAGATTATGAAGCATACAAGAAGATTCAAAAGACCTATGAAGCCCATATTCGCTTTGCATCCCAGCTTGGTTGTGGTGTAGTGGGGACTGAAACAGGTGCACCAAACCTTGCCTACAAGTTTGAAGAAGCAAGTCACAGTGAGGAAGCGCTGAGTCTTTTTATAGAACGGTTTCGTCCGATTGTAGAATATGCTGAAAAGATGGGGGTTTTAATTGCCATTGAACCAGTATATAAGCATATTGTATACAGTGCAAAGCAGGCTAGAAAGGTACTAGATCAGATTCAATCACCCAATTTAAGAATCATCTTGGATCCTGTGAATCTGTTGGATATTAGTAATTATGAAAAGCAGGACGAGATTATCAGCGAGGCAATTGAGTTATTGCATGAAGAAATAGACGTAGTTCACATCAAAGATTTTATTGTTGAAAACAATCAGTTAAAAGCGGTAGCTGCCGGTGAAGGTCTCATGGATTATAAGAGATTACTTGGCTATTTAAAACAACATAAGCCTTATATTCAGGCAACGTTAGAAAATACAAATCCTCAGAATGCAGAAACTGCCAGAGAGTATATTGAGACTCTTTGGCAGCAGGTATAAGAGATTATAATGGAAACGAAGATCGAAAGGTTAAACAACCATCATATTCTTTTTTGCTTAATTGTTTTACAAAAGTGGAACGCTTCGAAATGAAAGAGCCTGGGCCTAGGTTTTTGTACTCTCCATAGAGTACACTAGCCTGGGCTTCTTTTTTATTCCAGTCATGAAAACCATTTGGATGAATATGAGGGCCTAAGTTACAGTTTAAGAATCGTGTTTTAGCATAATTTCTCCAAGGACGGCCAAGATATACGGATCCCTCTGGAGCATCTCCAGTAAGTAGGCATTTATGAAAAATATAACCACAATCTTCACCTTCTGGAGTGGAAGCAGCGGTTATGTAACCGTGAATCAGAGGATGAATCGAATCTGATTGTGGATAAAGGTCATTTGGTAGAGCAAGAGAGTGGATATGACAATCTTCAAACCAAACAGAAGCGCTTCCGAAAATAAAATCAATATCTCCTTGAATATAACAATTACGATACAACTGCTTTCCAACGAGTCTTGGAGCAAACTCTTTAGGACCAGTAAATCCGCCTGGCTCCATGGGGGCTGGAGGAAGTGGTCCTGTAAATAACGTGTCCTGATGACCAAGCAGTTTGCAGTTTTCTACCAGAATTTGATCTCCATCACAATAGAGAGCAATAGCCTGACCTACTATACGTCCAAAACCAGCTGTGTTTTCAATGGTTACATTTTTTAGGGTATTGTAATTTCCATCCATCAATAGGGTATAGGAACGAAAGGTACCAACTTTACGACCATCTGCATGAAGAGCAAGACCAGAATCGTGATAACGAAGGATACAAGTATCTGGATTTTCTCCAATAATGTGAACATTAGAACGAAATAGTTCTACTTTTTCTAAGTAAGTTCCAGGCTCTATCAATATGGTATAGGGAATGGTTTCATCTTGATCCATGGAATGAATGGCTTTTTGTAGGCTGGAAAAAATAGCATTTCCTTTTCTTGTTTTTGAAACAGTAATGGTAGGCATATAAAGGACTCCTAAGCTTTGGTAGACTGTCGTTTTATTAAATCTCCGGAGAAAATGGTTTTTTGAGGCATTTCATCCCCTTCCAACACATGGATTAAGGTTTTGGAAAGCTGATTGCATAAGGTTTCCAATCTACTGTCAACGCTGGTAAGTTCTGGTTCAGAACAACGGGCAATCAAAGAATTGTTATAACCAATGATGGAAATATCTTCGGGAACACGTAGTCCTTTTCGTTTACAATATTTAAAGGCTCCTATGGCCAGCGTGTCATCTGAAGTTAAAATGGCATCAAATGTTACACTTTTTTCTTCCACGAACTGTTCTAAAAAGAGGGCGATTGCTTCTAGATCTTCTCGTTGACCTGGATATTTTGCATGATGGGTATCCCGAACTTTAAGTCCTGCCTGTAAGAGAGCTGTTTGATGGCCGGTTAACTTCTTCATGTTACTATAGGTATTGGAATTATAAAGGTAAAGAATATCTTTGGCACCAGTTTGTATCAAATAATTGGTTGCGTTAGCCATTCCTTTTGCATCGTCACATAAGGTACAATAAACATTGGGGTAGTCAAAATCTGCATTTAATAACATGACAGGAACCTGATCCGCTGCGTGGCGGATATAATCATTGTCAGCATCCGAAGCTTCTAGAAAAGAGGATCCAATCATAACAATGGAGTCTACACGTTTGCTCATTAAAAGATCCATAGCCGACTTTTTACGTTCTAAATCATAACCTGTACAACAAAGGATAGAGTTGTAACCGTTTTGTCGTAGGTTTTGTTCTATATAATAAATTGCTTTGGCAAGATACAGATCGGAGGAGTCTGCACACATTAAACCAATGGTATTCATGGAATTCAGACCTAGGCCTCTTGCAAAGGCATTGGGCGTATAGCCAAATTCCTGAATGGCATCCAAAACCTTTTGCTTTGTCTTTGGCTTTACTTTGGAACTTCCATTTAATACCCTGGATACCGTTGCGATGGATACACCAGCTTTTTCTGAGATATCATAAATCGTTGTCTTCATACTTCCTCCATATCTTGTTACAATCTGTAAGTGTTTACATACAGAAAATTATACATCCCGACTACCTTTTATTCAAGAGGTTTTCCACTAGAAATGATTTATTTTACAAATTCAAAAATATATAGTAAAATCAGTATTGTAAGTGCTTACAAATAAATGGAGGTCAGACAAATATGAAACTAGAAACCACAGAAATTATGAATATAAAATTACTCTATGAAAATTCCAGAAGCATCACATTTGAAATGAATGATGGAGGAATTTATCATACATTGGAACCATATCAAATTTATGTGAATCATATATTCTGGAAAGAAAGTAACACCGTTATTACTTCTTTATATGGATTAAAACCCATGGAAACCTATTTACTTCAGGTTAAGAAACAAAATCAGGTAATAGCATCCATGGAAGTTCAGATGTCCTATGAATCACAAACGTTGAATGTCAGGGAATTTGGTGCCCTAGGAGATGGAATCAATGATGATACCATTTATATTCAGGCAGCCATTATGGCCTGTCCCAAAGATGGACGTGTACTCATACCCAAGGGAACTTATCTGATTCGCAGTTTGTTTTTAAAAAGTCATGTAAAAATAGAACTGGAAAAGGGAGCATTGCTACTCGCAGACAATGAAAGAAGTCATTTTCCTATTTTTCCTGGCATGATACAAAGCTATGATGAAAAAACAGAATATAATCTTGGAACTTGGGAAGGTAATCCTCTCCCTATGTTTTCTGGAATTATTACAGGAATCGATGTAGAAGATGTTCAAATCTATGGAGAAGGTATTTTAGATGGAAATGCCAGTAAAGATAACTGGTGGCATAATCCCAAAGTTATGAGAACTGCATTTAGACCAAGAATGATTTTTCTGAATCATTGCAGACAAATAACCATACAAGGAATTACCATACAAAATAGTCCATCTTGGGTGGTTCATCCTTATTTTAGTAAAGACTTGAAATTCTATCAGCTTTCTATTTTTAATCCTGCAGATTCTCCAAACACAGATGGGCTGGATCCGGAATCTTGTGAAAATGTAGAAATACTTGGGGTACATTTTTCTTTGGGAGATGATTGTATCGCGGTGAAGGCTGGTAAGATTTATATGGGAAAAACCTATCAGCAGCCTTGTCGTAATCTTCGAATTCGTCAGTGTCTCATGGAAAACGGACATGGGGCTATAACCATGGGTAGTGAAATGGCGGGTGGTATTTTAGATGTCCATGTTGAGAGTTGTTTGTTTGTAAATACAGATCGTGGTCTTCGAGTAAAAACAAGAAGAGGAAGAGGTAAAGATGCCGTGATTGATCAAATTCATTTTCAGCATATCAAAATGAATCATGTAAAAACTCCCTTTGTTGTGAATTGTTTTTATTTCTGTGATCCCGATGGAAAAATGCCTTATGCCCAATCTCGAGAATATCATGAAGCGGATGAAAGAACTCCGGAAATTAAGACCTTGATTTTTGAAGATATTCAATGTGAAAATTGTCATGTGGCAGCTGTATATTTTGAAGGTTTGCCAGAAAAGAAAATTGGTGAAATTGTTATGAAACAAGTTCACATATCCTTTGCCGATCATGTTATTTCTGATGTTCCTGCGATGTCGCTAGGAGTTGAGACCTGTGTAAGAAAAGGTCTCATGGCAAAAAATGTGGCTGTTTTGAAGCTTGATGAAGTAGAAGTAGATGGTTATGTGGGAGAAAAGGAATTATTTTTTGGTGTAGATCAGATTATCAGGAAATAAGTTGAAGAAATAGAAAAAAGAAGCAGGCAACTGCTTCTTTTTTGATGAAAATCTTAGGAAGAACGAATATTACTTGGTGATACGCCATAGGTTTTCTTGAAAGCTCGGCGGAAGGAGTTTGGATTGTTATAACCAACCATCACATAAATATTTGAGATGGAAATATTTGCATTTTTTAAAAGGGCCATAGCATGTCCCATGCGGATATTTTCCAGATACTCTGAAAAATTTTGTTTGGTTTCAGATTTAAACAAAGAAGAAAAATAGCTTTCTGAAATTTCAAATACATCGGAGATTTTCTTTAAGGAAAGTTCACTGTCCGCGTAATTTTCGATGATATACTGTTCAATGTTTGTGATTAGTTTATTCTTTTCTACAGAAGGTTCCTGTAAAGAAGCCATAAAGAAGGCTGCTTTTTCTGCATCTCCCACAGTTTTAATGGATAGCATCATTTCATCCAGGCGCTGTAGGGCAAGTCGGTTTTGATCAGTGGAAACCATTTCATAGCGAATTTTAACCAGGGTATTTCTTAAATCGGAAACAAGCCAGTCTTGAATATGAAGTGGAAGGCTGCGTAATTCAAAATTTTCATTGCGAATGATTTTAAATATTTCAGCGGTTTGCCTGCTGTTTCCGCTTGTGATAAATAAAATCAGTTGTTCCACTAACTGAACGGGATAATAATATACATGGTTATTACGGATGATATATTTATAACACTGGAATGTATGATTTTTGCTTATAAAGGCAACCGCTTCCTTAGCCAAATGATAGGATTCCCAAACATAATTAATTCTTGCATTTGCTTTTCCAAACCCTGCACCGATCAGTACTCCATAGTTTTTTTCTAATCCAGCTTGAATAGTAGTAAATTTGGTATGAATTTGTTCCACATAATCTTCATATTTCGTAGGATTTATGGTTAATGTGGTGGTTTGAACCGAAGGTAAAGGAATTAATATGGCATAATGATTTGGTTCAGGTCTATAAATACAGGTTTCTTCTCCCCACATTTGGTGAAGTTCGTTTTCGATAAGTTCATCCTGTGAAGTGGAATCAGGATTGTTACTTGTAAGTTCCTCGGGAATCGAGTGGTTTAGAACATCAGCAACTCTGTCATAAGAAGGAACTTTTATAATATAAAGAACAGCATAGTGATTTTTTGTAAAATCTAAGCCTAAAAAATCCATAACTTCATCTAAATTTTTAATACTATCTGTTGTGCCATTCATAATTCTTGACAGATAAGCATTGCAAACATAAGGCCTTTGGTTGATTAACTCATTGTGAAGGGTTTCTTTTTCTGTTTCTGAAGTGGTAAGTCTGGATTCCATTTCAAAATAAGGTTTCATATTTCGACGCACAACTAAAAAAAGACCAACAAGAGAAAAAGTGGAGGCTAGAAATATTAGTAGTTGGTGTACTTGCTTGTAGGTATGAAAATCTTCCAGTAAATAGGAGGATGGCTGAATATAGTAATAAGTCCAGGTATTATAGGTAGATACAGATTTCGTTATGATATACTCTTCGTCCTGATACTCATATACAGTTGATGCTGGGCGTCGTTCATAGGCTGCAACAAGCTGTTCTGGGTGATAAGTTAATGTGTCCACAGGACTAAACAAGTAATTGTATTCCTGCTTTTCGTTTATAATATATAAAGCAGCTGTTTCGGAAGGAAAGTCACGCATTAATTTTTGGTCATCAATGGTAAAGCACAAATATGCTCTGGGCTTGGAGACAGCACTTCCTGAATATAAATTACAGACATAAAGATAAGAATCTGGCTCAGAGTTGGAAGCCAGAAAGGGTTCAAGAGAAAGTAGACTATTGGTTTTTGTGCTATCTGTTAACATAGTAATAAAATCTTGATAGGAAGACTGATCATATTTTTTTCGATGATAATAATAACTATAAGCATCCATGGAGTTGGTTGGAAGAATTACATAGTCCATATCAGGCAGATAGATAAAGCAGTTCTCGATAGGTAGCGTAGTGTGTGTATAAAAAAGATCACTTAAATACTTCATTGCGCTTACAGATTCTAAATAAAACTTTGCTGTGATTTCTGTTTCATGCATTAATTTCCGAATATCAGAATTCAAGGAAATCTGGGAAGCTAACTGGTTGAAGGTATAAAAAGAAGAATCCATATCTCCAATCTTTGTGTCTAAGGTATATTGATTCTGAAGCTTTAATTGTTGTTCTGTTTTATCAAGTGCATTCATATAGAAATATAGGCCAATAATTAAGAGAACCAGGATCATTAAACTATAGGATATAAAAAGTTGATGAAGTATTTTTTTATTATGATCAGATACCTGTGGCAGTATAGGTTTCAAATTAAATCCTCCTAAAGGGCTTTTATTTATTTTATCTTGTTTTGTGTATCATTACAAATGATTTATGTATGAAAGCGATTACAAATATGAAAAATTTTTTTGAAATATAATTTAAAAAGCATCAAAATTTATGTTTTTTATACCATTTATTTATAGAAAAAGCAACATTTTCACGTTAAAATAACCAAAATTCGTAAAAAAATATCCCATGAAACCCAGTAAAATCAAGGGTTTTTTGTGCATCATAAAAATTGCACCCTTGGAATAAAAATTGTACCTTGTGCTATTTGTATATTTCATGTAAGTTAGAGATATCAAATGTGAGCATTATCACAAATGGCCATAGGAAAATATCAAAAAAAAAGATTGACTATGGAAACTCTTACATTTTTTTAATTTCATTTTCATAAGGAGGATAAAATGAAAAAGAAGATTTTAAGCTTGTTGCTTGCAACAACAATGGCACTTTCATTAGTAGCCTGTGGTGGTACAACAGAAGAAGCAACCACTACTGAAACAGAAACAACAGAAACAGAGGTAACAGAAACAGAAACAACAGAAGTAGAAACAGAAGTAGCAATGGAATATCCAGACAGCATTAAAGTAATGTTTGATGGTACCGTATTTACAGAAGCAAACGGACGTGCAGAATTCGAAGCATCATTAGAAGGTGTTATGTCTGAATATGCTGGTAAACCAATTGATATTGAAATCATTCAGCCAGATCATTCCGGTTACTATGATTCAATCAGTCAGACCTTTACAGGTGATGCTAGTACTTGGCCAGACGTAGTTCTTCTTGGTGCAGCTTACTATTCAAGTTATGCTACACAGGGAGTTTTAGCTGACATTACAAGTTGGTGGGAAAATTCTTCTTTAAAGTCAAGCGGACGTGTTGTATCTGAAGCTTTGATTGATGCACTTTATATTGATGGATCTTTATATGGTATTTCACCAGCTCGTGGTAACGGTTGTGTTACTTATGTAAAACAGGCATGGTTAGATGCAGCAGGAGTTTCTTCACTTCCTACTAATTATGCAGAATATACAGCAATGCTTCAGGCATTCCAGGATGCAGGCTTAGGTGAATATCCACTTTCTTCAGCTGGAATCATGAATGCAGAAGCACCATATGTTAACTACTTACCAGAATTCTTCCAGGATGCTTACCCAGATTTCTATCAAGAAGCAGATGGAACTTGGGTAGATGGATTTACTCAGGACTCTATGGTAGCAGCACTTGATCGTTTAATTGAAGCATATGATAATGGCTGGTTAGATCCAGAAAGTATTACCAATGATACAAAAGCAGTTCGTGAAAAATATTTCGCTGACAAACAGGGTGTATTTACATATTGGGCTGGAACATGGAGATATACTTTAGAATCTAATTTAGAATCTAAATCTCAAGAAGATCTTCCAATTTCTTTTGGAAACACAACACTAGTTGTATTAGAACCAATCGCAGAAGTAGACAAATACATCGAAAGACAGGCAACTGTTTGGGGTGTTACTACAGCAGCAGAAAATCCAGTTGCAGTAGCTGATTTATTTTATTCAACCATGTTAGATGGAGCTGATGGACAGATTCTTTGGTCTTATGGTGTTGAAGGTACACATTGGTCAACAGCAGCAGAAGTATTAATTACAAACCCTGGTACAGATTCTGAAAAAGCAAATGAATTTGCAGAAGGACAGTTCCATGGACTTGTAAATATTGAAACAGGTTCTTCTCTTTATACAAAAAATCACATTGATAAACTTCTTGCAATTGCAGATTTAACAGAAGATTTTGGTGCTTCCATTGATCCTAGAGCGGAAGCAAGTATGGAAATGTTTAACCAGAATTCAAGAATTGCACCAGTTATTGTATCCAATGACGTAATGAGTAAATATAACAGTGAAATGTTATCTACAAAACAACAGTTAATTACTCAGGTTGTAACTGGAGAACTTTCAATTGATGATGCTATGGCAATGTACAATGATCAGTATGGCGCACAGGTAGAAGAAATCTTAGCATCTTTAAATCAATAAGTATTAAAATCAGAAGAAATTGAATTGGAATGGAATTATTAGAGTTTTACATACCTTAGTTTTACTTAATGCTCGTTTTAAAATTTAGAAATCTTTAGTTTGTATATGGGGCTCTTTTTAATTATAAAAATAGCCCCATATTACTTGAAAGGGTGCTTAGATGAAGGAAGAAAAAAAATTGGCCGTTGTAAATAAAAAGCCACTAAAAGCCAGAATATTCCAGTACCGCTGGTTTTACGTTATGTTTTTACCTGTTTTAATTTTTATATTGTTATTTAATTACCTGCCTATGATTGGTTACAGGTATGCTTTCTACGAATATAAGTCAGCTTTGTCCATTAAATGGGTTGGTCTGGATAATTTTGTGCGATTGCTTTCCACCGAAGCATTTTGGTCAGCGTTTATTAATACATTACAATTAAGTATTGTCAAATTACTGTTAAATACTGGTATGGCAGTTATTATATCGCTTTTACTAAATGAAATTAAAAATTTGACCTTTAAAAAAGTTACACAGACAATTATTTATCTGCCTCACTTTATGTCTTGGGTAGTTACTGCTTCCGTGTTTGCTTTGATTCTGTCAATTTCAGAATCCGGTCTTGTAAATAATCTTTTACTGAATCTTGGTTTGATCAATGATGGTGAACAGATTTACTTTTTGGGAACAAAAGCTACTTGGCGTTTATCTTACTATATTATTAATATCTGGAAAGATACAGGTTGGGGAACGATTTTATTCCTTGCAACATTATCTGGAATCAATCCTGAAATATATGAAGCTGCAACCATAGATGGTGCAAGCAGATTTAGTTCTATGAGATACATTACCTTACCAGCATTATCGAATACCATTATTACGGTATTAATTTTAAATCTTGCTAAAATCATGAACTTATTTGAATCTGTTTTCGTATTAATCAATGACAATGTAATTAATGTTGCCCAGGTTCTTCAGACTTATACCTATGACATAACGTTTGCAGCAGCTCCTGATTTTGGTTTCTCAACGGCGGTTGGTTTATTTAGGTCACTGGTTGCCTGTGTACTGGTTCTTGGATGTAATTATGCAAGTAAAAAAGTACGTAATCGTGGAATTGTGTAGGGAGGAGTAGAATATGAATAACAAGAAATTTAAATATGACAAGCATCAGATTTTCACAATGATTTTCTCCTTGCTTGCAGTCATAGCATTCTTCCTGCCTTTTAGTTCAGGAGTTAGTGCCACCAGTCTGGATGGAAAACACTCTTTTCAGATTTTCGATATCATTGGGTTTGTATTCCAGCCTGATAAACTTGCAGCTGGTGCTGGTAGTGCTTTTTACCTTAGTTTTGTAATCTCAGCCCTGCTTTTGGTGCTATTATTCCTCCTTGCAATTGTCATTTTTGTTCAGACATTATTACAAGGTAAAGTAGGAATAAGAAGAGCTCTTGCATTCGTATTTTTTATAGGTATTATATTTGCTGGAATGTCATTCAACAGTACTTTGACAGAAGTAGCAAAAACAGGAAACAACCTATATGAAGTTTATCCTGAATTTAAAATTGCTTTAAAGACTACAACAGGAAGTGTAAATAACTGGGTTCGTAAAATTGATAATTTAGTAGAAGAAGCAGATGAAGTATTTGCAGAATACGAAAACAAAGACGAAATTGTTGTTACCTTACAAAGTTTATCTGAGGAAGCAAATGGGATTGATTATTCTGCATCGGATGCTACAAAGAAAAAGTATAATCAGTATATTTTTGAATCTATGGAAGAACTGATTGAAATC
>CANRGO010000020.1 GCA_947630125.1 uncultured Lachnospiraceae bacterium
GGTGCTCCTGTGGTAATAAAGTCATAGTTCCCATAACTTTGAAAGGGCATAATTCTGTTGCAGGAAAACCTGTATACTGGCAGATATTTCCATAGTAGTGAACATCACAAGTCGCTTCTGGAACAGTGCCTTCTTCAAAATATTCTGTAACGAGAGAACCATCACAGAGACCTGGAACAGGTAACTTACCAGACTGGGAACATACTGTTGCGGTTACAATACCAGCTGGAACGGTAAAACTTTCTTCTGGTAAATCTGTATGAATTTCCTGCATGATTTTTTTCCACAGTGTTTTCGCTAGATTTTTTTCAGCAGTATTGGTCATGGAAATGTTATTGTCATAACCAGCCCAAGTAGTTGCTGTGTAATAAGGGGTAAAGCCTGCAAACCAAACGTCTTTATAATCAGAGGTTGTCCCTGTTTTCCCGGCAATAGCCATACCAGGGAAATTAACGGATGCTCCAGTTCCTTTTGACACAACATCCATCATGGCACTGGTTAGTAAAAATGCAGTAGTTTCTTTTATAACCTGGGTTCCATTTGCCTGGGTATTGTCAATAATAACATTCCCATCATGATCTAAAATTTTAGTATATAATTTTGGCTCCAGATAGGTACCATTATTTGCTATCGTTGCATATGCAGCATTTAGCTCCATGTTTGTGACGCCATCAGTAATTCCACCCAGCGAAAGGGACTGGTTAATATCAGATAGGATTCTTCCATCAGGTAGCACTCGACTTTCCACTAAGGTTGTAAAACCAAAGTTCAGAAGGTAGTCAAAACCAAGCTGAGGAGTAATCTGTGTAAGAGTCTTAACGGCAACAATATTCAAAGAGTCCTGAATACCATAGCGAAGAGAACATAAACCACGATATTTTTCTCCATACCAGTTTGCCACAGGTCTACCATCATCATAAAAGAAGGGCGCGTCATTTTGAACGTTTGCAAGTGTTAAACCAGCAGCATCCAAAGCGGGAGCATAGGTAGATACAACTTTAAAGGTAGATCCAGGTGGCCTGGTGGTGTTGGCGGCTCTGTTTAAAGTCCTGCTTCCAGCTTTTGTTCCACGACCGCCTACCATCGCAACCACATAGCCAGTACTCTGGTCCTGTATCGTGATGGATAC
Source organism: uncultured Lachnospiraceae bacterium (assembly GCA_947630125.1). Classification (GTDB taxonomy): domain Bacteria; phylum Bacillota; class Clostridia; order Lachnospirales; family Lachnospiraceae; genus CANRGO01. Next base: position 1,130 of record CANRGO010000020.1, read on the forward strand.
CTGTGGCTGCGGTGTAATATTTATACTCTCTGCAAAGACCGTATCACCTTCTAAAAGAAATGCTGCTTTATACGATTCAATATCTACATAAAGATCATCCTGATTGGAATAAATCAGGTTATATTTGCTGTTTGTTTCTTTGAAATAGTCTCTGAACATTTCGGTACTGTGATTTTCCATGTCGCCATTTGCTTTTTCAATGGTTAAGGCATAATTTAAATACCATTTGGTATCCTCAGGAAAGTTTTCTTCATTGGTAAATGTGGTATCACAAATTGCCTGGATAGAACTATCCTGCGCACTATAGATGGAAAGACCACCACTATAAAGAATGTTATAAGCCTGTGTTTCGTTATAGCCAAGTTTTGTCATTAGATCTTCGTGAACCTGTTCTACAAGTGCATCCAGATAATAACTTTGCACTGCAGTAGATTCGACTTCTTTATTGACGGTCTGAATTTTGGCATACACATCATCTGAAACTGCTTCCTCATACTCATCTTTGGAAATATATCCCTGATCCAGCATATTTTTCAATACTTTTGCTCTACGCTCTGCATTATCTTCAGGGTGAGATATGGGATTATATTTGGAAGGATTTTGGGTGATGGAAGCAATAACAGCACATTCTGAAAGTGTTAAGTCACTACAGGATTTATTAAAATAGCGTTGTGACGCAGCCTGTACACCTAAGGTGTTTTGACCTAAATTAATACTATTCATATAGTATTCCAAAATCTGATCCTTACTTAAAGATTTTGATATCTCAATAGCCAAATACTGTTCTTGAATTTTACGCTTTATTTTTTCTCCAAAATTTGATTCGCTGGTCCAGTCTGTAAAGACATTGTTTTTTAGAAGCTGCTGGGTTATGGTGCTGGCTCCCTGCATAACATCAAATTTTGTTTGCACAGCGGTAAAAACTGCACGAATCAGACCACGAATATCGATACCATTGTGTTCGTAGAAACGTTCATCTTCAATTGCAACAAATGCATGTGCTAAATTTTCAGGGATTTTATCCATGCTAACAAAAGTTCGATTACTGTCGGCAGCAACCAATTTGGTTAATTGCTGTCCATCGTTGTCATAAACAGTTGTAGCATAACCTGTTGGCATAATGCTAAATACATCAGTCTCAGGAGTGGAACTTAAAATTCCTTTAAAGATACCAATTCCAAAACTTAAGCCAATGACTGCTATAGCAAGCAGACAAATGAGAATTGCTTTTAATAAAGTTACGGAAAACATCTTTGTGATTTTTGTGGTTTTTGAATTCATGGATTGTTGTTTATCTATAATTCCTTTTTTACTATAATTCACTTGATAAAGCCTCCTTAGTAATACGCATATCTGTACGCACTACATTATACCAAAGAAAAATCATGAAAGAAAGGATTTTATTTTATCTTAAGAAATCCTATGGAAATTCACAAACTCCACGGTTTATGATAGGATAAGTTATTGGAAATAAAGGAGTATAAAAATGGAAGAAATTTTGGAATATAAAGAAATTCAAACAGAAATAATGGCAGAAGTGATTGAGAAGAAGTCGAGATTTATAGCAACTGCAAAACCTGTTTATTCTGAAGAGGAAGCATTGCTCTATATAAATGAAACAAAAAAGAAGTATTGGGATGCAAGACATCATTGCAGTGCCTTTGTCATTGGAAAAGATGGTAGATTAGTGAGAGCAAACGATGATGGAGAACCAGCTCAGACAGCAGGAAAACCGATGCTTGATATCTTGGTGCAGGAGGAACTTAAAAATATCTGCGTAGTAGTTACCAGGTATTTTGGGGGAACTCTCTTAGGGACAGGAGGTTTAGTTAGAGCATATCAGGCTGCAGTGAAAGAAATGATCAAGCAGGCGATGGTAGTCCGTTATCGGTATGGATGTGTTTATCAGGTGCTTCTTGATTATCATGAGTATGGAAAACTTCAGTACTTTTGTAATCAAAACCACTATACAATAGAGGGTGCAGAATTTTCAAATAATGTCCTTGTTTTGGTATCTATTCCTTATGAAAAATCGGAATTGTTCTTACAGGAACTTACCCAGTTAAGCAGTGGAAAGGCGGAAATTAAATTGATGAAACAATGCTATTACATTGACAAAGAGTGGAAGGAATAGTAAACTAAAGAGGCATTTTAGAGAAAAATCAAGTACGATAAAGGTGGCCAAGCAGTTGGCTGCCTTTTCTATGGCAAACCCAAAGGAGGCATATGTTATGGGGATTTACTACGAAAATAATAACTATCCTTATTTATATGAAACTCACTTACATACCAATCAAGCCAGTGCCTGTGCCAACCACAGCGGATCTGAAATGGCCTTGGCATTACATCAGGCAGGATATAGTGGAATGTATGTAACGGATCATTTTTATTACGGGAACAGCTCGATTTCCAAGCAATTATCCTGGACTGATTGGGTGGAAGCTTTTACAAAGGGATATGAAGACGCAAAAAAGACTGGTGACAAACTTGGACTTCAGGTTTTTCTGGGTTGGGAATCCTGTTATCAGGGAACAGAATTTTTAATTTATGGTTTAAATAAGGAATGGCTTTTAAAACATCCTGAAATTAAGGATGCTACGATTCAGGAACAGTTTACATTAGTAGATCAAGCCGGTGGAATTGTAATTCATGCTCATCCATTTCGAAAAGAGTGGTATATTCCAGATATTCGTTTGTATCCAGAATATGTGCATGGAGTTGAAGTAATCAATGCCACACATTCCAATCGAAATAGTATGTCTCATAATATTCCAGAGTTTGATACTCAGGCTAAAACCTATGCCATGGAGCATAACTTAGCGATGACGGGAGGAAGCGACATACATTCTACATTACTTTTCGGTGGCGGGGTTGCATTTCGCGAGAAGTTGTTAACAGAAAAGGATTATTGCAGCGCAATAAAACAAAAAAAAGAGTATCAAATCTTCAATGGAAATGAAGATTATTATAAAACGGTATAAGGGAAAGGCAAGGTTTAAGAAAGAATATGAAAGAAAATTATGACGTAATTATCATTGGGGCAGGTCCAGGGGGAATTTTTTGTGCCTATGAATTATTGGAAAAAAATAAGGATTTAAAGGTTTTGATGATTGAAAAGGGAAGATCCATTGAAAAGCGAAATTGCCCTAAACGAATAACAAAAACCTGTGTAGGCTGTAAACCATGTTCTATTACCACAGGTTTTGCAGGAGCGGGTGCTTTTAGTGATGGTAAGTTGTCCCTATCTCCAGACGTTGGGGGCAATTTGCCAGCAATACTTGGATATGAAGAGACGGATAAACTGATTCACGAATCAGATGCCATATATCTTAAATTTGGCGCAGATACTAAAGTTTATGGAGTAGGAAAAGAAAAAGAAATCAGAGAAATTCGAAGAGCTGCAATCAATGCAAACTTAAAGTTAGTGGAATGTCCAATCAGACACCTTGGAACAGAAGAAGGTTATAAAATATATGGGAAATTACAAGCACATCTGGAACAAATAGGTGTGACCATACTTTTTAATACCATGGTAACTGAAATTTTGATGGAAGAGAACAAGGTGGTAGGAGTCGTTACAAATCAGGGTGATCATTTTTATAGTAAGGATATTGTATCTGCTGTTGGCCGAGAGGGTGCCGATTGGTTTAAGGATAAATGTCAGGAAATGGGTATTGAAACAACCCCTGGAACAGTTGATGTTGGGGTTCGTGTGGAAGTACGTGACGAGGTTATGCAATTTTTAAATGAAAATCTTTATGAAGCAAAACTGATTTATCATACTCCAACCTTTGATGATAAAGTGCGTACATTTTGTACCAATCCTTCAGGAGAAGTGGCAACGGAATATTATGAAGGAGGTCTTGCTGTAGTAAATGGACATGCGTATAAGTCAAAAGAATATAAAACAGATAATACTAATTTTGCGATTTTAGTTTCGAAAAATTTTACCAAACCATTTAAAACACCTATTGAATATGGAAAGCAGATTGCGCAGTTATCCAACATGCTTTGTGGTGGGAAAATACTGGTTCAAACCTTTGGAGACTTTCGTAGAGGAAGAAGAACAACAGATGAGCGTTTATGTAGAAACAACCTGATTCCAACCTTGAAAGATGCTGTGCCTGGTGATTTGTCACTTGTATTTCCACATCGTATTATGGTAGATATCGAAGTGATGATTGTTGCACTTGATAAGGTATCACCAGGTGTTGCTGGTGATGAAACACTTCTTTATGGTGTTGAAGTAAAGTTTTATTCCAATAAGGTGGTTGTTAATAAAGATTTTGAAACCAGCATTGAAGGACTGTATGCCATCGGGGATGGAGCAGGAGTAACCCGTGGACTACAACAGGCCTCCGCAAACGGTCTATCTGTAGCAAGAAGTATATTAAAAAAACTTGGAAATTAGGATAGATAGTAGAAGCCTGGAATGTACTAGAAAGGTATGGTTATTGATATGAAGAACAGATTTGTTTTTTTAACGGTTTGTTGCCTGATCTTCTTAGGAATATCAGCCTGCGGGGGAATTAATGAAAATACGGAAGTTGTTTTAACAACTGGATTTCAAAAAGATGAAGTATTTCGGATTGAGTCTGCGTCTGCCATGTTAAATGAGGTTATGGTTTATTTAACCAACACACAAAATCAATATGAGACCGTGTATGGAGACAATATCTGGGATAAAGAATTTCCAGAAGGCTCCTTGAAAAATCGAGTAAAAGAAACTGTTTTAGCTAAAATTGCACAAATCAAAACAATGACACTACTTGCAGGTAATTATGGAATTGCATTATCCGAAGAGGAAGAGCTAATTGTACAAGCGGCAGCAAAGGAGTATTATAAGTCCTTAAATCAGACAGAAATCGAAACGATGCAGGTGACAGAAGAACTGATTGCACAGTTATACAGAGAGTACGCTTTGGCTGATAAAGTGTATCAGTACATTATAAAGGATGTAAATCCGGAAATTAGTGATGACGAGGCAAGAAGTATCATTGTTTCACCGATTTTTCTAGGAACTTATAGTTTGGATCAGGAAGGAAATAAAATTCCTTTTGAAGAAAATGAAAAAAATGAAGTATATAGTACGGCGGTTACTTTAAAAAAACAGCTGGATGAAGGGGAAGCTTTTTCTACCTATATGCAATTGTACAGTGAAGACAGTGTGAGAAGTCTAACAATTGGAAAATTCTCTGCCGATAATGGACAAGTAGAACAAGAAGTGGTTGATGCTGCATTTCTATTAGGAAATGGAGAAATTAGTGATGTAATTGAAACTTCCAATGGCTTTTATATCTTGCAATGCGTGAGCACCTTTGATTTAGAGGAAACCAATCGAAATAAAATTGTTATTTTAGAACAACGAAAAAAGGAAGCTTTTAGCCAAGAATATGATACCTTTGTGGCATCCATTAAGAAAAATCTCAATGAAAAGCTTTGGGAAGAATTGAATTTTATTCACGATGAACAGGTTACAACGGCCTCATTTTTTGATGTGTTTGATCGATATTTTATTGTAGAGTAAGATTTTAGGAAAAATTTATAATTTAGAAAACCTTGATTTTACTGAGGTTTTGGTATGTTATTAGCACTCATTAACAATGAGTGCTAATTTTGTCTTGACTTTTTATTTTTACAATATTAAACTTGTATTTGTGAATAAACAAAAAGAGAGGAATGAGAACATTATGGCACAAAAACATGGTAGTTTATCAATCAACAGCGATAATATTTTCCCGATTATAAAGAAATGGCTGTATTCGGATCATGACATTTTTTACAGAGAATTGATTTCAAATGGATGTGATGCAATCACAAAATTAAAGAAACTGGATATGATGGGAGAATATGCCCTTCCAGATGAATATAAGGCAAGCATTAAGGTGGTTGTGGATCCAGAAGCTAAGACGATTCAATTTACAGACAATGGACTTGGAATGGATGCAGAAGAAGTAGAAGAATACATTAATCAAATTGCTTTTTCTGGTGCCACCGATTTTATTGAAAAGTATAAAGATAAAACCAATGATGATCAGATTATAGGACATTTTGGTTTAGGTTTTTATTCTGCATTCATGGTTGCTGATCAGGTACATATTGACACCTTATCCTATAAAGCAGGAGCAAAACCTGTACACTGGGAATGCGATGGTGGAACAGAATATGATATGGAAGAGGGAACGAAAGCAGAAGTTGGTACAACCATAACACTTTTTCTGAATGATGATAATCTTCGTTTCTGTAACGAATATGAGGCAAAAGAAGTTATTAAAAAATATTGCTCCTTCATGCCGGTTGAAATATTTTTTAACAAAGCAAATGCAAAAAAAGAAGATGGAACCGAAATTGAAGCAGAAGTTTTAAATGATACAAACCCACTTTGGACAAAACATCCAAATGAATGTACCAAAGAGGATTATATCGCTTTTTATAGAAAAGTTTTTAAAGATTATAAAGAACCTTTATTCTGGATTCATTTAAACATGGATTATCCATTCAACCTAAAAGGGATTTTATATTTTCCAAAGATTAACAGCGAATATGAATCCATGGAAGGAACCATTAAATTATATAACAATCAGGTATTTATCGCGGATAACATCAAAGAAGTAATACCAGAATTTTTATTGCTATTAAAGGGTGTTATTGATTGTCCAGATTTACCGTTGAACGTTTCCAGAAGTGCTCTTCAAAATGACGGTTTTGTTAAAAAGATTTCAGATTATATCTCAAAAAAAGTGGCAGATAAATTATCTGGAATGTGCAAAACAGAAAAAGACGAGTATGAAAAATACTGGACAGATATCAGCCCATTTATTAAATATGGCTGTTTAAAAGATGATAAGTTCTGTGAAAAAATGACAGACTATATTTTATTTAAAAACCTGGATGGAAAATTCTTAACCTTACCTGAATGTCTGGAAGTGAAAAAAGTAGATGTTGAAGAAACAGCTGTGGATGAAGATGGTAATCAGGTTGATGCTGAAATTGTTACGGATGAAGAAGAAGCAAACGAAGCAGATGAAAAACAGGAAAAAACCATTTACTATGTAACAGATGAAGAGCAGCAGGGTCAGTATATTCAAATGTTTAGGTCTGCTAAAATGGATGCTGTAATTTTGAAAGATACCATTGACCAACCTTTTATTTCTCAATTAGAATCAAAAAATGATAAAGTTCGCTTTATGAGAATTGATGCTGATTTGACAGAAGCTTTAAAAGCGAAAACTTCTAAAAAAGCAATGGAAGAACTGGAAGAAACTGCAAAAGGATTAACAGAAGTTTTCAAAAAAGCTTTAAAGAAAAAAGAACTTGCTGTAAAACTTGAAAAATTGAAAAACAAGAAAATTTCCTCTGTTATTACTATATCAGAAGAAAGCAGAAGAATGCAGGATATGATGAAAATGTATGCGATGCCTGGTATGGATCCATCCATGTTTGGAGGAAAAGGTGGAGAAACGCTTACCTTAAATGCAAATCATCCGCTGGTTCAGTTTGTGATGGAACATGAAAAAGATGAGGATACAACCAAAACAAATCTGATATGCGAGCAGTTGTACGATTTGGCGGCATTGCAGAATAAGGCCTTTACTGCTGATGAATTGGCACGATTTGTACAAAGAAGTAATGAAATTATGTTATTATTAACCAAATAAGTGAGAAAAAGAGCAGCAACTTACAAAGTGTTGCTCTTTTTTGTTGTTTTTTTCTTGAAAACTAGGTAGAATAAAAAAAACACTGGAAATATGTGAGGTAATAAATGCAAGGAAATAAACAACAAACAGAGTATCAACCAGGTTTTGAACGGGCACTTTTAGTTGGAGCTAACCTGAATCATGAAAAGGGCTTTGACAAATCTATGGAAGAATTAGCAAGTCTTGCCGAAGCCTGCCAGATGGAAGTGATAGGTACAGTAGTTCAAAATATCAGTGCCATACACAAAGGGCTTTATATTGGAACAGGTAAAGTAAAAGAAATCAAAGAAATAGCTCAGGAAAAAGGCGCAGATATGATCGTTTTTGATCAGACAATCTCGCCTATGCAGTTAAGAAATTTAGGGCAGGAACTGGATTTGCCAGTGATGGATCGAACAGGACTTATACTAGATATTTTTGCAAAAAGGGCTCAAACCAGAGAGGCAAAACTACAGGTAGAAGTCGCTAAACTTCAATATATGTTACCACGACTGATTGGCATCAATGCTTCCTTAAGCAGACAGGGTGGCGGAGGAGGTGGTGGAAGCAGTAGTGGCGGAACGCTCAGTAACAGAGGTTCTGGTGAAAAGAAATTAGAACTGGATAGAAGAACCATTGAAGTGACGTTAAATGCTTTGAAAAAGGAATTGGAAGAAGTAGATAAAGAAAAAGTTACGCAAAGAAAGTTACGTAAGCAATCAGGAATACCTAGAGTTGCACTAGTTGGATATACCAATGCAGGCAAATCAACCTTAATGAATCAAATGGTTCGAATCTACCTGGATGCGGAGGATAAACTGGTTTTAGAGAAGAACATGTTATTTGCAACATTGGAAACCACAGTAAGAAAAATAACTGTTGAAAAGAACAAAGATTTTCTCTTGTCTGATACGGTAGGATTTATCAATAAATTGCCTCATGGATTAATCAAAGCGTTTCGCTCCACGCTTGATGAGGTGAAAGAAGCCGATTTGTTACTTATGGTTGTGGATTACTCAGATGAAGATTATGAAAACCAACTAAAGGTAACAGAAGAAACTCTTGAAGAATTAGGAGCAGCAGATATCCCAAGACTATATGTTTATAACAAAGTAGATTTAAGGGAAGATGCAGGTACTGAGTTTCAAATGACAGAACAGGGAATTTTTCTTTCAGCAAAAAATACAGACATGGTGAAAACACTGTGTAAACTTATCTTAGAGAAAGTTTATTCGGATTATGTGGACTGTAATATGTTGATTCCATTTGATAAAGGTCAGATTTTAGGCTATTTAAATCAGTCAGCCCAAATCTCAAACACAGAGTACGTGGAAGAAGGTTCTCTGCTTCGACTACGCTGCAGCATGTCGGATTATCAGAAATACCAGCAATATGTTGTAGAAGAACGTTAGATAATAGAAAAACCGGAAGGATTTTAAATCCCTCCGGTTTTTATTATTTTTTACTTGATGCGCGTTTACGAGTAGTAGGGTCCAGTAATTTTTTACGAATACGCAGACTTTTTGGAGTTACTTCCAATAGTTCGTCGGTATCGATAAATTCTAAGGCCTGTTCCAAACTTAAGATTTTTGGAGGAGAAAGACGCAATGCTTCATCCGCACCAGAGGAACGGGTGTTAGTTAACTGTTTTTTCTTACATACATTAAGTTCACAGTCTTCAACTTTTGCACACTGTCCAATAATCATTCCAGAATAAACTTTTTCTCCAGCACCAATAAAGAGGATTCCTCTTTCCTGGGCATTGAATAAACCATAGGTTACCGATTCACCAGATTCGAAAGCTATTAATGAACCAGTTTTACGGTATTGAATTTCACCTTTAAAAGGGCCATAGCCATCAAATACAGTATTCATAATACCATTTCCTTTGGTATCCGTCATAAATTCGCCACGGTATCCAATTAAACCACGAGATGGAATGGAAAATTCAAGTCTTGTATATCCGCCGTTTCCAGCACCCATGTTACGAAGTTCACCTTTTCGCTGGCTTAATTTTTCAATTACAGCTCCTGAAAATTCGTCGGGAACATCAATATAACAAAGCTCCATAGGTTCTAAAGTTTTCCCCTGTTCATCTTTTTGATATAAAACTTCTGCTTTACTTACTGCAAATTCGAAGCCTTCACGTCTCATGTTTTCAATTAAAACAGATAAATGAAGTTCTCCACGACCACTTACTTTGTAAGATTCGGTAGAATCTGTTTCTTCAACACGAAGGGAAACGTCTGTATTTAACTCACGGAAAAGTCTTTCTCTTAAATGTCTGCTGGTAACAAATTTGCCTTCTAATCCTGCAAGAGGAGAGTCATTTACAATAAAGTTCATAGCAATGGTTGGTTCGGATATTTTCTGGAAATGAATAGGACTTACATTTTCAAGTGAACATAAAGTATCACCAATATGAATATCACTAATTCCTGATATTGCAACGATAGAACCAATTCCTGCTTCCTGAACATCCACTTTGTTTAATCCATCGAATTCGTAGAGTTTATTGATTTTAACTTTTTTCTGTTTTTCAGGGTCATGAGCATTTACAAGAATAACTTCCTGATTTACACGAACAACTCCATTATCTACCTTACCAACTCCAATACGTCCCACATATTCGTTGTAATCAATGGTACTAATCAGAATCTGTGTTCCTGCATCTGGGTCACCAACTGGTGCTGGGATGTAGTTGATGATAGTCTCAAATAATGGACTCATGTCGGTACCAGTTACTGTGATATCATTTGAGGCAATTCCCATTTTTGCAGATGCAAAGATGAAAGGACAGTCAAGCTGCGTATCATTTGCATCTAAATCCAGAAATAGTTCCAGAACTTCGTCTATTACTTCTTCACATCTGGCTTCTGGTCTGTCAATTTTATTAATACAGACGATAACTGGGAGATTAAGTTCCAAAGCCTTTCTAAGTACAAATTTTGTTTGTGGCATAGCACCTTCAAAGGCATCAACCACAAGAACAACACCATCTACCATTTTAAGAACACGTTCAACTTCTCCACCGAAGTCTGCATGTCCTGGAGTATCAATGATGTTAATTTTGGTATTTTTATAAGTAACGGCAGTGTTTTTAGCCAGAATGGTGATTCCACGTTCACGTTCGATGTCATTGGAGTCCATCATTCTTTCCACAACTTCCTGATTTGCACGGAATATACCACTTTGTTTCAATAATTCATCCACCAAAGTAGTTTTTCCGTGATCTACGTGGGCTATAATTGCTATGTTACGAACATCTTCTCTGTTTTGTTTCATTCTTTAACCTTTCTCTCTGGGTCCTGCCCAGTACAATCCATTAAAAACTTAGTCAGTATATCATTTCATATAGATGCTTGCAAGAAAAATATGGGAATATTAAAACAGGATTGATATTTTCATGGTTTAGAAGTATAATAAAGCCGTTCTTTCGTAACTTAATGTAGATATACGAATCCAGGTTCTATTTTGGAAGAAGAGAAAGGCCGGCATATAATATGAAGCAGGGAATGATACAGATTTATAGTGGAGAGGGACATGGAAAATCCTCCGCAGCACTGGGAAGAGCAATCAAAGCTGCCAGCCAGAATCAGACAGTTATCATTATTCAGTTTTTAAAAGGGATAGAAGTGAATGATTTTATCAAACGTTTGGAACCGGAGATTAAATTCTTCCATTTTGAAAAATCCCAGACAGATTTTAACAAGTTAACAGAAGAACAACAAAAGGCAGAGATTCAAAACATTCATAATGGTCTTAAGTTTGCAAAAAAAGTTCTTTCAACAGAAGCTTGCGACATGTTGATTTTAGATGAAGTACTGGGCCTAATTGATAATAAGATTATTAGCAACGAAGATTTGAAGAATATGATTGAAGCAAAACCCGAAAATATGACATTAATCATGACGGGTATACAGCTAAGCATGGATACCTGCGTGATTGCAGATGAAGTATCAAAGATTGAAACAGTGAAATTTAAAGTGTTTAATTAAGAGTTCTTATTTATGAAATATATAACTTAGAATAGATTGACACCAAGAAAATCGTTTGATATGATTATAAACGTAATAATAACGGATAGAGGTTGCGTACTTTATAAGTAGATTCTGGGATGTGGCAGACACAGGAGAACAGAATCAAAAGGAAAGCACGCCGAAGGAGGAGATGACTGCAGTCGATTCCTGGGCATATAGTGAAGAACTGTATGACTGTCATCTTAAACAGATGGGGAGCTATCGTAATGTAAAGAGACAGGTGTATTCACTTTGCAGAACAAAAGTATTTTAGCCGACCCCTTTTGTCGGCTTTTTCTATTGTAATGTAATGTATAAATAGTCAGATAAAAGTGAGTTTGTTAGAATAAGCCCCGATACAAGGAGGAGAAACATGTCATTATTTCAAGGAGCAGGTGTAGCGATTTGTACACCCTTTGATCAAAGCGGAGCAGTAAATTATGAAAAGTTAGGGGAACTCATCGAGTTTCAGATTGCAAACAAAACAGATGCTATTATTGTTTGCGGCACAACAGGGGAAGCTTCAACATTAAATCATGAAGAGCATCTAGAGGTAATTCGTTACTGTGTAGAAAAAACAGCAAAACGTATTCCTGTAATTGCAGGAACAGGTTCAAATTGTACTGACACAGCAATTTATTTATCAAAAGAAGCAGAACAGTATGGCGTTGATGGTTTGCTTGTGGTAACACCTTATTATAACAAAGCAACACAAAAAGGCTTAATTCAGCATTTTACCATGGTTGCAGAGTCAGTTAATATTCCAATTATTCTATATAATGTTCCATCCAGAACAGGCTGTAACATTTGTCCTGAGACAGCAGTTACACTTGCAAAATCAATACCGAATATTGTAGGGATAAAGGAAGCCAGCGGAGATATTTCTCAAATTGCCAAACTTGCTTACCTTTCTGGAGGTTCTATTGATATTTATTCAGGAAATGATGACCAGATCGTACCCATTCTTTCTTTGGGAGGAGTAGGCGTGATTTCTGTACTTTCCAATGTGGTTCCAAAGGAAACCCATGATATTGTGGCTTCCTACCTTAATGGGGATGTAGAAACCAGTAGAAAATTACAGCTTTCCATGATTCCACTTGTGAAAGCCTTGTTTTGTGAAGTAAACCCAATCCCAGTTAAGAAAGCATTAAATCTTATGGGAATGGAAGTGGGTGGATTAAGACGTCCATTAACTGAAATGGAAGATGCTAATGCACTTGTTTTAGAAAACGAATTAAAAGTTTTAGGGATGCTGTAACAATTATGGATAAGTACCAAGTGGTACTTATCCATTCCGAATTTATATAGGCTTTCATTTAGTCAATAAACAAATAGAACCTGGCACCAATTGGTGCAGAATCTGGCACAAAAAAGAGCAGATGGGAGTAACGTATGATAAGAGCAATTATGCATGGATGTAATGGAAGAATGGGACAGGTGATTGCCGGTCTGATTAAAGAAGACACACAGATTGAACTAGTAGCAGGAATTGATGTGAGTAATCACATTGCAAATTCTTTTCCTGTATTCTCTACCATCAAAGAATGTGACGTGGTAGCGGATGTAATTATCGATTTTGCAACTGCTTCGGCAGTAGAAGGATTGCTTGCATTTGCAGTAGTGAAGCAAATCCCAGTGGTACTATGCACCACCGGTTTATCTCCAGAACAATTAAAACAAGTAGAAGAAGCCTCTGGAAAAGTAGCCATCTTGAAATCAGCCAATATGTCTTTGGGAGTAAATCTACTGATGAAACTTTTAAAAGATGCCGCAAAAGTTCTTGCTGAAGCAGATTTTGATATTGAAATTGTAGAAAAACATCATAACAAAAAATTAGATGCACCAAGTGGAACTGCACTTGCTCTTGCAGATGCAATCAACGAAGAATTCGATATGGCATATGAATATAAATTTGATCGTAGCCAGGAACGCGTTCAACGTGAGAAAAAAGAGATTGGTATTTCAGCAGTTCGTGGAGGTACTATTGTTGGTGATCATGATGTGATATTTGCTGGAAATGATGAAGTCATAACGTTTAGCCATACGGCTTATTCCAAAGGAATATTTGCAAAAGGGGCGATTCAGGCGGCAAAATACCTTGCTGGAAAGGAGGCAGGTCTTTACAATATGCATGATGTGATTTCAAATCAATGTTAATCAATCTTCGTCAGGAGGAAATCGGAATGAAGGAATTAGAATTAAAGTACTTAAACAGTCTTGCGGGACATTTTCCTACCATAGCAAAAGCATCTACTGAAATTATTAATTTACAAGCGATATTAAACCTTCCAAAGGGAACGGAACATTTTTTGACCGACATTCACGGAGAAAGTGAACAATTTAACCATGTCTTAAAAAATGGTTCTGGCAGTGTAAGAAGAAAAATTGATGAAGAATTCGGAAATACCTTAAGCAATAAGGATAAAAAAAGTCTGGCTACCTTGATTTATTATCCTCAGGAAAAATTAGAAATCATAATGAACGAAGAAGAGAGTATTGAAGACTGGTATAAGATTACCCTCTATCGCCTTGTGCAAATTACAAAGCGAGTGGCTTCCAAATATACTCGTTCAAAAGTTCGCAAGGCTCTCCCTCAGGATTTTGCTTATATTATCGAGGAACTGATTACGGAAAAAGCGGAAGTTCAGGATAAAGAAGCTTATTACAATGAAATTATTCACACGATTATTAAAATTGGCAGGGCACCTGACTTTATAATCGCCCTAAGCAATCTGATACAACGACTGGTAATTGATCATCTTCACATTGTTGGTGATATTTATGACAGAGGACCAGGGCCACATGTGATTTTAGACACCTTAAGAAAATATCATTCTGTTGATGTGCAATGGGGAAATCATGACATCGTATGGATGGGGGCTGCCAGTGGACATTTAGCATGTATTGCCAATGTTATTCGTATGTCCGCACGATATGGGAATTTGGATACCCTGGAAGAAGGGTATGGAATAAACCTGATTCCGCTGGCAACATTTGCGTTGGAACATTATAAAGATACCAATTGCGATGCCTTTACCATTAAGTATAATAAAAATTACAACACTAAGGATTTACATCTGGATATTAAAATGCATAAGGCAATTGCCATGATTCAGTTTAAACTGGAAGGTGCACTTATTAAACGTAGACCAGAGTTTGGTATGGACGACAGACTCTTATTGGATAAAATTAATTTTGAAGATCAGACCATAACAATCAATGGAAAAGTATATCCTATGAAAGAAACTGATTTTCCAACGGTAAATCCAAAAAATCCTTATGAATTAACCAAAGAAGAAGCACAGGTAATGGACAGACTGAGACAGGCTTTTGTGAGATGTGAAAAACTACAGAAACATGTACGCTTTTTATTTTCACAGGGAAGTCTTTATAAAGTGCATAACTCAAACCTGTTATACCATGGCTGTGTTCCTTTGGATGAGTCGGGTAATTTTACAAAGGTTCAAATCTATGGTCATGAATATTCAGGAAAAGCACTGTATGATGTGTTGGAGAATTATGCAAGAAAAGGCTATTACTCAGCACTTGATTTAGTGGAAAAATTAAAAGGTCAGGATATTATCTGGTATATTTGGGCTGGTCCCAACTCACCGGTTTTTGGTAAGGATAAAATGACAACCTTTGAACGTTATTTTGTTGCAGATAAGGAAACCCACAAAGAAAAGAAAAATCCATATTACAAATTATATGATAATGAAGAAGTGCTCAATCGTATTTTGGAAGAGTTCGGTTTGGATGCCGACAAATCACATATTGTAAATGGGCATGTTCCTGTTGAACTTAAGAAAGGCGAAACACCAATTAAATGTGGCGGAAAGCTTTTAGTTATTGATGGAGGTTTTGCAAAAGCTTATCAGGAGAAAACAGGAATCGCAGGGTATACACTTGTTGCAAATTCCCATGGAATGCGTTTGGTTGCGCATGAACCATTTGAGTCCACGGAAGCTGCGATCATCAATGAATCAGATATTTTCTCGGATTCCATCAATGTTGAGACTTATGGAACCCGTCAGAGAGTTGCGGAAACGGATATGGGTGCCAGTCTAATTGAAAGCATTCACCAATTGGAACTTTTACTGGAAGCATATCGAGATGGACGAATTGTAGAACGAGGAATTTAGCATAGAAATAGGAGCAATTTATGGAATTTAGACCTTGTATTGATATTCACAATGGGAAAATAAAGCAAATTGTTGGCGGCAGTTTAAATGACCAGGAAGAAAAGGCTGTTGAAAATTTTGTGTCAGAACAAGATGGTGCATACTATGCCAAGTTTTATCGAGATAGACAGATAAAAAATGGTCATATTATTCTTCTAAACAAAAAAGACAGCGATTTTTATGAGGCCACAAAAAAGCAAGCAATTCTGGCATTGCAAACATATCCTAAAGGTTTGCAGATTGGTGGGGGAATTACCCCTGAAAATGCTGAAGAATTTATTCGTGCAGGGGCATCTCATGTGATTGTTACATCTTATGTGTTTCAGGATGGAATGCTAAACTACAAACATTTAGACAACATGGTGAAAGCGGTTGGAAAACAACGGCTGGTCCTGGATTTGAGTTGTAGAAAAAAGGATGAGAGTTATTATATCGTAACCGATCGCTGGCAGAAATTTACGGATTTACAGCTGGATTTGGACTTATTAGATAATTTAAGTGAATTTTGTGATGAATTTTTAGTTCATGGAGTTGATGTGGAGGGTAAAGCCGCTGGAATTGACGAATCTTTGGTTTCCATGCTAGGGAAATTTAATAAATGCCCAATTACTTATGCAGGTGGCGTACATAACTTTGAAGAACTTAAGAAGTTAAAAATACTTGGAAATAATAAAGTTCATGTTACCATAGGAAGTGCACTTGACTTGTTTGGTGGCCCTATGAAGTTTGAAGAAGTGTTACAATATATCAATGAGGAACATAAATAGTTTGATTATATGCAAAAAAAGAACCGGAAAACCGGTTCTTTTTCTAATCCGTAAAACAATATTGCTTATTTCTAAATAAAATTTTTTTATACTTGTAAAAAACATTTATATTTAAGAAAAGGCACATATGAAGAACTGATTAATGATGTTATAATTGGATTATAACTTTGCTACGTTAACAGCCTGAGGACCTTTTTCGCCATTGATTACTTCGAATTCAACTGCAGCGCCTTCTTCTAAAGACTTGAAGCCATCCATGTTTAATCCTGAGTAGTGAACGAAAACGTCATTTCCCTGTTCGTCTGAGATAAATCCGTAGCCTTTTTGGTTGTTAAACCATTTTACTGTACCTTTGTTCATTTGATATTCCTCCAAAATTTAAAAATCATCGTCTACGACAACAAATAAAGAATACCATAGGTCTACACAATTGTAAAGGCTATTTTGACTAATTTCTAAAAAAAAAATCATATATTTATAGGAAAATTACATAAAACATACACAGACTTTAAAAAAAATAAAAAAATTTACTTGTAAAATCAATCATATGGTATAGTATTTTTAACATATTGAACATAGAAGAGGAGATAGGTATGGAAGGAGATAAAAGAAGAGAAGCCATCATTGCCATGCTTGCTACCAATAGACAGCCTATATCAGGCACAGACCTGGCAAAGCTATATCAGGTTAGCAGACAGGTAATCGTTCAGGATATCGCACTGCTTCGAGCTAGTAATCGTAATATTATATCTACAAACAAAGGGTATCTGTTACTTCAAGAAGAAGAACAAAAAAATAAAATTCGAAGAACCATGAAAATGCTTCACAAAAATGAAGACATGGAAGAAGAACTGTACACCATCGTTGATTTAGGTGGTAGAATTTTGGATGTGGTAGTAGAACATGACATCTATGGGCAGATTATGGTTGATTTGATTATCAACAATCGCGCGGATGTAGATAGTTTTTTAGAAAAAACTAAAAAGTTTCAGACAAAGCCACTGAATGAGCTGACGGGTGGAATCCATTTTCATACCATCGAAGCAGATAGTAAGGAAATTTTAGATAAAATAGAAGTAAACTTAATGAAAAAAGGCTTTCTTAAGAATTAATTGTTACGAAAATATTAAGAAAAAGTTGTCAGAAATACGTCATCTGTGGTAGAATGAAGCGAGTTTACCACAGGTGACTTTTTTTATTGTCATAAAAAGTTCACAAAAAGAATGATGAAACTTAGTTCAAAACAAAATACTGTGTATACAGCAGACTACCTATGGGAGTGAACATGAAAAAGAAAAAGAGAAAAAGCCGCTATACCATGGTTATCGTTTCTCATAATCCAGAAAAGCAGGATAAGCAGTTGTTTTTATCAAGTTGGTACTTGCGTTTATTAAGCGTATTACTTGTTTTAACCATAACAGCTGGACTTATTTTTTTTACTGTAAATATGGTGATGAATGGAGCCTTACTACAGGGAAGTGAAAAAAATCTGGAGGAACTTAAGAAACAGATTGTAGAATTAACAGAAGCGAATCAAATATTGACGACAGAGAATACAGACTTAACGGATAAGAATACGATTTTAATTACCACAGTCAATGAAAAGCTACAACAAGAAGAAGCCTTTAATGCAAAGAAGATTCCAGTTGGATTTCCAATCCTTGGAACAACAAGTATTTTGGAAGAACCCTCCACAGTTGTTGTGGATCCCGCTATTCAGCCGGCTTACATACCAATCATTATTTTTCAGGCAGCAAAAGATGTATCTATTATTTCTAGTGGCTATGGTATTGTTACTGAGATAGCAGAAGATGGTGAATATGGGTATCGTGTTGTATTAGATCATGGAAATGGTTATGTTTCCATATATCGCTTTAAAGAAAAACCGAAAGTACGTGTGAATGATGAAATTACCAGAGGTACCATGTTGGGAGAAACCACTGAGGATAACGAAAAAGTGGGATATCAGATTATGATGGATTCTGAATACATCAATCCTATGGAAATTATGGAAATTTATGGATAAGAGAAAAGGAAAGGTAGAATAACATGATGAAACGTGCAGAAAAAGAAATGGCAAAAATAAATACCGTAATTGGAGTTGGTACCGTTGTAGATGGGAATTTAACCACTAAGGAAACCACTCGTATTGATGGACAGGTAAATGGAGATGTTTTCTCAAATGGGAATATCATTGTAGGAGATCAGGGAAGTGTAAATGGATCGATTACAGCATACAGCGTATTTGCTTCAGGAAAAGTGGTTGGAAACGTGATGGTGAAAGATAAAATCGATATCACTGCTACTGGTAGCATTATTGGAGATATTTATACCAAATTATTATCGATTGATGAAAAAGCTGTATTTCAAGGACAGTGTAAAATGAATCAAGATGGAAATAAACTTCTGAAAGAAGTTGCAGAAAAACAGATAGAAGAACCAGTTACAGAAGAAAAGTAAAAAAAAGCGTCGCTAAGCGACGTTTTTTTATTTGGTCATTCTTCCAAAAATCAATTCGTAACCATCTGAGCCATAGTTTAAAGAGCGATTTACTCTACTGATGGTAGCAGTGGATGCTCCTGTTTTCTCTGCAATTTCCAGATACGTTTTGTGATCACGTAACATGGTAGCCACTTCAAATCTTTGTGAAAGTGACAACAGCTCATTAACGGTGCATAAATCTTCAAAGAAACTATAACACTCTTCCTTTGACTCCAGGCAGAGAATTGCTTCAAACAAATGATCTACCGCACCCGTTTTAATTTTTTTATTCATTTTAATAACCATGCCTTTCTATTATTATCCATTTTTGGAGGGATAATAACAACGAAATTTTTTTACTTACTTGCCACTCTGTCACAGTGAAGTTTCACAGTTAAATTTAATCAAAGTTTAGCATAATAACGTTATAAAGTAAAGATAATCAAGATGTCAGAACATTAAATTTTGATGAACTATTTTGGCCAGTAGAAAATATAATCTCAGTTGTTTACAAGTAGTTTTTAATACTATATAATAGATGAAACAAGGCGTTTATGGTTGGGGGTTTTAAGAGTATATGACAATAGATAAAAATGATTTAATAAATAGTATTATGGAAAGTTTTGGTAGGATCGAACATATTAAAGCAGCGGATATTCCAAACATTGATTTATATATGGATCAGGTTACAACTTTTATGGATCGCAAATTAAAATCAACCACAAGAAACCCGAAAGAAGACAAGATTTTAACCAAAACTATGATTAACAATTATGCAAAGAATAATTTGCTGCCACCACCAGACAAGAAAAAATATAGCAAAGAACATATTTTGGTGTTGATTTTTATTTACTATTATAAAAATATTCTTTCCATCAATGATATACAGACGCTTCTTAAACCGTTAACGGATCAATACTTTCATAAGGACAAGAATTTTTCTATGGAGCAAATATACGAAGAGGTTTTTCGTATGGAGGACTCCCAGAAGGAAGATTTAAAGAGAGATGTATTAGAAAAGTACCAAAAGGCGTCTACTACCTTTGAGGATAGCCCTGAGGAGGAAAAAGACTTTCTCCATATTTTTTCATTTATCTGTATGCTTAGTTTTGATGTATATATTAAGAAGATGCTAATCGAAAAGCTGATTGATAACATCACGAAGGAAGAGCCGAAAAAGAAACCAGAAGAATCCAAATAAGAACCCAAATATGAACCCAAATATGAACCAGGAAAGCCGCCGTTAACTGGCGGCTTTGTTATTGCATTTAAACCTATAAATGAAGGAGACTTTATATGTTTTCATTACTTCGTTATATGAAAGAATATAAAAAAGAAGCGATTCTAGCACCTGTATTTAAAATGCTGGAGGCTTTTTTTGAGTTATTAATTCCTTTTCTGTTGATTCAGTTATTTGATGTGGGAATTGGTGAACAGAATCAGAGAGTTATTTGGCTACAAATAATACTGATGCTTATATTTGCACTTATTGGCTTGATCAGTTCCATCACGGCTCAGTTTTATGCAGCAAAAGCCGCGGTATCCTTTACAGCAAAAATAAGAGAAATTCTCTTTGATAAACTGTTGCATTTTTCATGGTTCCAAATTGATAGGATGGGAACATCAACCCTGATTAACCGTATGAGTCAGGATATGAACCAGATACAGTCTGGGGTAAATATGATTTTGCGCCTCTTTCTAAGATCTCCATTTGTTGTATTTGGATCGCTGGTGATGGTATTTATACTAGATAGAAAAGCAGGATTTTTCTTTGTTGCATTGATTATTCTATTGGGTATTTTAGTTTTTATGGTTTTGGTTGTTACCCTCCCATTGTATGGAGAAGTTCAAAACAGACTGGATCATATGGTTTTATTACTAAAAGAAAATCTAAGTGGGATACGCTTCATTCGTTCTTTTGTTGTAAAAAGACAAGAAATTGAAAATTATGATGCGAAGGCAGATGCTTTGTACCGTTTGCAGAAGAGAGCTGCAACCTTTGCATCCTTTTTAAATCCTGGGACAATTTTGATTTTGAATGTATTTATGGTTCTTTTACTGTATACTGGTGCGTTTCGTATCGGGGAAGGAACCTTAAGTAAAGGGGTTTTGATTGCACTCTTAAACTATATGGCTCAGATTTTAGGCGAATTTGTGAAGTTTGCCAATTTAATGTTGATTATAAATAAAACGGCGGTAAGTGGAAGACGTGTACAGGAATTACTTTCATCCGAGGTGGAAGTAGAACAGCCTGACCACGTTTTTGTTCAGTCAGAAGATGGAACGAAACAGATAGATAAAACAGCGGCTGTGGAGTATCAACATGTGAATTTGATTTATGGTTCAAACAAGGAGCCCTCATTGAAAGATATTAATTTTTCAGTGAAGAAAGGACAATTTATTGGAATAACAGGTCCAACAGGAAGTGGAAAATCCTCCCTTCTTTATCTGTTGGCGGGATTTTATACGAAGACTAGCGGTGAGATTTATGTGGATGGGCAAAAACAGTCCGCATATTCTCTGAACCAGTTACGAGCCAAATTTGGGATTGTTTTACAGAAAACAGTGTTGTTTCAGCGTTCTATTTTAGACAATCTCAAGATGGGAAAGCCAGAGTGTAACACAGAGGAAGCTCTTTTGGCTTTGGAACAGGCAGAAGCACTTTCTTTTGTAAAAGAAAAGATGGATGGGATACAGGAATTGTTATATCAGGGCGGAAATAATCTTTCAGGTGGTCAGAAACAGAGACTGGCAATCGCAAGAGCTTTAATCAAGAAACCAGAAATCCTTATTCTGGATGATTGTACATCTGCCTTGGATTATCAAACGGAAAAGAGATTATGGAATACTTTAAAACATTTACCATTTCAGCCAACCATTTTTATGGTTTCTCAAAGAATACAAAGTATGGATCAGGCAGATTTGATTTTGGTTATGGATCAAGGAGAATTGGTAGGCTATGGAACAAGCACCGAACTTCTTGAAACTTGTAAGGTATATCAGGAATTATACCAGAGCCAGAAGGAAAGTCAGGTGAATCATGAAGCGATATAAAGTAATTTTGACCATGTTTCTATCTTATTTAGGAGCTAAGAAACGATTGTTATGGCTTTCTTTTGGATTAACATTTTTATCACAAATTGCATTGCTGTATTTGCCAATACTTACAGGTAAGGCTTTAGATCAGATTATGGATGATCAAATATACTATCAGAAACTGTTTGTTTATCTGATTGTGATGTTGCTGTTAAGTGTGACCCTTGGAGCTGGGCAATGGTTGGTGGCAAAAATAAACCAAAAAGTAAGTTTGTATTTAGTTAAGGAAATTCGAAAATCTGCATTTCAAAAACTTCATCGACTGCCACTAAGCTACCTGGATCAGCAATCCCACGGGGATTTGATTAGTAGAAACATTGGAGATGTGGAGCAACTTGGAGAAGGAATGCTGATGACCTTATCTCAATTAGCATCTGGAATAACCACCATACTGGTGACTGTATTTTTTATGTTTCGTCTAAGCCCAGCGATTTCTCTTGTTGTAATTGCGTTGACGCCTATGTCTTTGTTTGTGGCTTCTTTTATAGCGGGAAAAAGTTTTGTTTTCTTTCAGATGCAGGCGAAGGAAAAGGGTAAGCAGACTGGTTTTGTGAATGAAATGCTGGAAAACCTAAAGGTGGTAAAAGCTTGCCAGAGAGAAGAACAAATTGCTACTGAGTTTTCCGTTATCAATACTTCTTATGCAAAGACCAGTTTAAAAGCAATTTTTTATTCGTCTACGGCTAACCCTGGAATACGATTTGTGAACAATCTAATTTATACCGTAGTTGCATTGTTTGGAGCAGGTTATGTTCTTCGTGGGGTCCTAAGTATTGGTGGATTGACTGCTTTTTTATCCTATGCAAATCAATATACCAAACCTTTTCATGAAATATCAGTTGTTGTTACAGAACTTCAGAATGCGCTTGCCAGTGCAGAGCGTGTGTTTGCATTATTAAGTGAAACAGAAGTGCCAGATGAACGGCAAGAGATGGTGGAAGAAATAAAACCCACTTGGCTAAAAGAAGGTACAATAGAGCTGGAACATATTTGTTTTTCTTATGATGAAAAACCATTTATTCAAAATTTAAATATTCAGATTCATGCAGGACAAAAAGTAGCGTTGGTTGGTCCAACAGGTTGTGGAAAAACAACCTTGATAAATTTGCTTATGAGATTTTATGAACCACAAAGCGGAAGAATTTTAATGGATGGGAAAGATATCAAAACTGTAAATATGGATGAGTTACGTCATTCTTTTGGCTTGGTACTTCAGGATACCTGGATTCGTAAAGAAACGATTCTGAATAACATCAAGATTGCAAAACCAGATGCTAGCAGAGATGATATTATACATGCTGCCAAGGAGGCATATGCGGACTACTTTATCAGACAATTACCTTTTGGGTATGATACTTTGATGGAAGAAGGAGGAGGAAGCTTATCAGAAGGTCAGAAACAGTTAATTTCCATAGCTAGAATCATACTTCAGAAACCAAAACTTTTGATACTGGATGAAGCGACCGCTTCTATGGATACCAGGACAGAAGTAAAGATACAGCAGGCTCTTAGTAAGCTGATGGAAAACAAAACTAGTTTTATTGTGGCCCATAGACTGTCAACCATTGTAAATGCAGATGTAATTCTTGTGATGAAGGCTGGAGAGATGATAGAAAAAGGAACCCATGAAGAGCTGTTAGAAAAACAAGGATTTTATGAAAAACTGTACTACAAATTAAATTAAATATTTGTTTACAAGTTACGAAATCCGTTCTATAATGTTAAGTAAATAGGTAATTATTCCTATATAAAATTGTTATGTAGCGTAGAGTGTTTTTTATAATGATCAGGTGAATGTCATGCGAGAGATAAAAACAACCCAGTCAATCCTTCATTATCCAGGAACGGAAGTACATGCAATACAGGAATCCAATACAAGAACAGGTATGCTTCGGGCATTATGTGTTCTTATGTCGGGTTATTTCTTGATTCTATTTTTTATGTTTTACGACGTGAATCAGCCAGTTTTGATGCTGGCAGCTTTATTATGTCTGATGGCACATTTACTTTTGCTATTCATGACCTTTTATAACAAAAGCTTTCTTACCTATATTTTGATGAATGTATTTTCGGTAGGCTGGTTCTTGTTATTTATCTATATGCTGGGTTGGGATTGTGGAGTACAGCATTTTGTTTTTGTACTGTTAGTGTTGGCTTGTTTTTCGATTTATAATCATCTGGCTGTTAAAATTACTTATATTGTATTTCTGTGTGGAGTTCGAATTGGGATGTATTTTTATACCAATGCATTTCCTCCCATGATAGAAATTACGGATGGGGTGAATACAGCATTTCAAATTATTAATACAGTGACCATCTTTATTGCAGTTGGAATTGTTGCGATTATTACCAGTAATTATGCAGAGGATGTGGAGAAAAAGTTACTTTTATATAATAAAAAACTGGAGAAAGCTGCCAGTACCGATGCTTTAACCATGCTTCCCAATCGAAGAGGGATTTTAAATTACCTGGATCAATTGTACGAGAAGCATGAATCACAGGTTCATGGTCATAAATTTACCATAGTGATAGGCGATGTTGACTTCTTCAAGAAAGTGAATGACCAGTTTGGACATGAGTGTGGTGACGTGGTATTAAAGGAATTATCCAAAGCCTTTTCAGACTTTATGACAGGACTTGGACAGGTTTCCCGCTGGGGAGGGGAAGAGTTTTTGTTTGTGTTTGAAAATCATGGTAAAGATGAAACCTGCTATCAGTTAGAAAGACTCAATGAACGACTGAAAAAACTAATTTTAATCTATGAGGAACATCCGCTTCATGTTGCATTAACCTATGGAGTTGCAGAATATCAGGGCGGTGATTACCATAGCACAATCATCCAGGCGGATCAGAAACTTTTTGTAGGAAAACGATCGGGTAGAAATCAGATTGTTCTTTAGGACATGATTGTCGCAGTAACTTTACAAAAGCCAGAAATAAGTCTATAATGTGGAATTTAAGAACATGAATAGATACGAGGAAAAATGAAATGGCTTGGATGTTACTGGTTTTATTATATGGAATATTAAAAGGTGTTAGAGAAGTAATTAAAAAACAGGCAATGACAAAGAGCTCTGTTATGGAAGTCTTATTTTTATATACCTTATTAGGATTTATATTTGTGATACCGGATTACAAAAATGCAACAGGAATGGAGCCAATTTGGTTCTTTTATGTGGCTGTGAAATCCGGTATCATTTTTCTTGCCTGGATTTTAAGTTTTAAAGCAATTAAACGAATGCCTATTAGTTTGTATGGGGTCTTGGACTTGTCCAGGGTATTGTTTGCAACTTTACTTGGAACCATTGTTTTACAGGAAGTGTTAAGTAATTATCAAATTATTGGTTTGGTGTTTGTATCAGCAGGACTGTTGTTACTTCGTTATAAACCTGCTTTTTTACGAACTCTTTTTGGAGTGGTTGATAAGGCAGATATAGATTCAAAACAGAAACATCATGAACCGGTAGATAAAAAAATGGTTCTCTATGCATTTTTCTCCTGTTTACTCAATGCGATCAGTGGAACCATGGATAAAGTGCTGATGAGAGACATGACTTCTTCTCAGTTGCAATTCTGGTATATGTTTTTCCTTGTGCTGATGTATGGGGCATATATTGTACTGACCAGAACCAAAGTACATATGAAATCCTTGATCAAGAATTATTGGATTTGGATTTTAAGTATTTTATTTATTATTGCAGACAGAGCCTTGTTTATCGCCAATGGTATGGAGGACAGCAGGGTTACGATTATGACTTTAATTAAACAGTCGGGAAGTCTTGTTACCATCGTAGCAGGGAAAGTGATTTTCCAGGAACAGCATATTCGTTATAAATTATTTTGTGCCGCTGTCATTGTATTTGGTATTATGATTGCTGTCTTATAAAATTTTCAGGAACTTGTGGTTTCATATCGACAGTGATGCCAAAATCAGATATAATTTAAAACGAAGTCAAAATACAGCAGGGATTCGCGCAATCTGTATTTCAATAGGAAAGAAATAGCAGGAGGTAAAGAAATGGGTATCATGACAAGATTTAAAGACATTATGGCAGCTAATTTTAATGCATTACTGGATAGGGCTGAAGATCCTGAAAAAATGATTGATCAGTATCTTCGTAATCTGGAACAGGATATGGCTAGTGTAAAAGCAGAAACAGCATCCATGATGGCTGAGGAAAAAGCAGCAAAGAGAAAAGTAGATGAATGCCAGGATGAAATGACAAAAATGGCAGACTATGCAAAGAAGGCAGTGTTGGCTGGTAATGATTCAGAAGCAAAGACATTTTTGAATAAAAAAGCAGAACTCACAGAGAAAACAACTATTTTAGAAAAAAGTTATGCTATGGCAGTTGCAAACTCTGCAAAAATGAAAGAAATGCATGATAAATTAGAGGATGATATTGCAACTCTTAAGTCAAAACAGGACTTGTTAAAAGCAAAAATCAAAGTAGCAGAAACCCAGAGTAAAATTAACAAACTGGGTGCTGGTGTAGAGAGTGCCGGAGGCAATATGGCAGCCTTTAACAAAATGGAAGATAAAGTGAATAAAATGCTGGATGAAGCAGATGCGATGGCAGAACTAAGTCAACCTGATGAAGCAGATGACATTGAAGCTTTAACAAGCAAGTATGATAAAAATGAAACATCCGTTGAAATCGAGGATGAACTGGCGGCGTTAAAAGCAGAACTAGGAATGTGAGGATAAGAGCATGGGATTTTTTTCTAGAGAATTAGCCAATGTGGTTGAATGGAACGAAAGTCAGCCAGGTGTATTATTTTATAAATGGGAGAATCAGGAATTAAAGAAGGGTTCGAAATTAATCATTCGTCCTGGTCAGGATGCTATTTTTCTATGGAATGGAAAAGTAGAAGGTATCTTTACTGAGGAAGGAAGCTTTGATGTAGAATCGGAAATCATTCCTTTTTTAACCACCTTAAAAAGTTTTAAATTTGGATTTAACAATCCATTTCGTGCAGAAGTATTGTTTATCAATACAAAGGAAATACTGGTAAAGTGGGGAACAAAGAATGCAATTAATCTTCCAGCCCCTAACTTACCAGGTGGTATGCCAATTCGTGCTTTTGGAACCTTTAATTGTAAAATAGCAGAACATGATGTGGTAATCGAAAAGCTTGCAGGCATCCGACAAATCTATACCGTAGAAGATGTGAAAGAACGTATTATGGCAAGCCTGGATCAGCTTTTGATGAGCTGGATTGGAAAAGAAGGTCATGATATGTTTAACCTTCAGATGGATGCCAGAAAGATTGCAGCCGGTATTGAAGCGGATCTTGATATGGAAATGAGAGCAATTGGTATCTCTATTTTAGACTTTACCATTGAAAGCTTTTCTTATCCGGAAGAAATCAGAAAAATGCAGGAAAAGGCAGCAGGCCAATCTATGGTAGGTGATTTGAATCGTTATCAGCAGATGGCTATGGCAGATTCCATGGCAAATGGTTCCACCGGTGGTGGAAGTGTGGCAGGAGATATGGTTGGACTTCAGATGGGTATGATGATGGGGCAGCAAATGGTAAACCAGATGCAACAGAATCAAACAGGAAGTCAAACACAGCAAAGTACAAGTGGTCAGACCTTGGAAACTCCAAAGTTCTGTCCAGACTGTGGAACAAAAACAGAAGGTGCAAAATTCTGTAGTAACTGTGGAAAGAAACTAATATAATATAGGAATCAGGTGGCGCAGGATATCCAATCCAAGGAGTAGTTACAGGTAGGAGAAAGACTGTGCCCCTTCTTTTTTAAAAAGTAGACAACGAATGTATGTATTAGTAGGATGAATGAAAGTTTGGAGATTGTATGAGTAATTATGATAGCATGAATAAAAGGCAAAAAGAAGCGGTGTTTCATACAGAGGGACCATTGCTGATTCTGGCAGGAGCTGGATCAGGAAAAACCAGGGTTTTGACCCATCGAATTGCTTATATGATAGAAGAAAAGGGCGTGAATCCCTGGAATATTATGGCAATTACCTTTACCAATAAGGCTGCAGGAGAAATGCGGGAACGTGTGGATAAGATTGTGGGTTTTGGTTCAGAAAGTATCTGGGTTGCAACTTTTCATTCCAGCTGCGTACGTATTTTGAGACGACATATTGACCGATTAGGGTATGATAGCAACTTTACGATATATGACACAGATGATCAAAAAACACTCTTAAGGGAAATCTGCAAACGTCTGGAAATAGATACCAAAATGATCAAAGAGCGTGCTATTCTGAGTGCGATTTCGTCTGCAAAAAATGAATTAATATCACCTGTGGAATATGAACTAAGAGTTATGGGAGATTATGTTAAGAAAAAGATATCTCAGGTATATAAAGAATATCAGGCAGCATTAAAAAAGAATAATGCCCTGGATTTTGACGACTTACTGGTTAAAATGGTGGAGTTATTTAAGGCCTGTCCTGACATTCTGGAAATGTATCAAAATCGTTTTCAATATATTATGGTGGATGAGTATCAGGATACCAATACCGTTCAGTTTGAGTTGATCAGACTTTTGGCATCCAAAAGCAGAAATCTCTGTGTGGTTGGTGATGATGACCAGTCTATCTATAAGTTCCGAGGAGCAAACATACGAAATATCCTGGATTTTGAATCGGTATATCCAGAAGCCTATGTGGTAAAACTGGAACAGAACTATCGATCTAGTAAAAACGTGCTTCATGCAGCAAATGGTGTGATCCGAAACAACAGGGGGCGTAAAGAAAAGGCTCTTTGGACTGAAAAGGATGCAGGAAATCCCATTCATTTTAAACAGTTTGATGAAGCCTATGAAGAAGCGGATTATATCGTAAGAAGCATCAAAGATAAGAAAAAGAGTGGGGAAGCGGATTACAGAGACTGTGCAGTCTTATACCGAACCAATGCCCAATCCCGTTTACTGGAAGAGCGCTTTGTTATGGACTCCATTCCTTACCAGGTGGTAGGTGGTGTTAATTTTTACTCCAGAAAAGAAATTAAAGATATGCTGGCATACTTGAAAACCATTAACAATGGAAAAGACGACATTGCCGTGAAGCGTATTATCAATGTACCAAAAAGAGGTATTGGTGGAACAACCATAGACCGTGTGCAGGCTTATGCCATTGAGGAAGGGATTAGTTTTTATGAAGCCCTGCAGCAGGCAGAAGATATCGCATCCATTGGAAAAGGCTTTGTAAAGCTACAACCATTTGTGAGTCTGATTCAGACCTATCGAAGCAAAGTAGAATATTATGGTTTATCCAATCTATTAAA
The DNA here is from genome assembly GCA_947630125.1 of uncultured Lachnospiraceae bacterium. Lineage (GTDB taxonomy): Bacteria > Bacillota > Clostridia > Lachnospirales > Lachnospiraceae > CANRGO01. The sequence continues at coordinate 30,613 of CANRGO010000020.1, forward strand.
AGATGTGATGGAAGGAACTGGATATATCAAAGAGCTAGAAGAATCTGAGGAAGAAGATGCCGAAGACCGTATCAACAATATTCAGGAATTACTCAATAAATTAATTGCTTATGAAGAGGGAAAATTAGAGCTTGGAGAAACACCATCTCTCAGTGAATTTCTGGAAGAAGTGGCACTTATCGCAGATATTGATACCACCAATTCAGATAATAATCGCGTCATGTTAATGACTCTTCATAGTGCCAAAGGCTTAGAGTTTCCGCATGTGTACATGGCAGGAATGGAAGACGGTTTGTTTCCAAGTTATATGACCATCACAGCAGACGATAAAACGGAAATCGAAGAGGAACGACGTCTGTGTTATGTAGGAATAACCAGAGCAATGGAGGACCTAACTCTAACCTGCGCGAAACGCAGAATGATGCATGGGGAGACTCAGTATAATGCAGTAAGCCGCTTTGTGAAGGAAATCCCTCAAGAACTCTTAGATAATAAACCGCAACAAAGCAAACAAATGGTAGAGCGTTATGAAGAAGAGTCTTTTGAACGGGCTGCCTTTCGAAGTAAACCTTTTGAAACCAGATCAGCTGGAAGCTTTACAGCAAAAAAAGAAAGTGATTTTGATTTTGAATTGCCAACGCCAGGAAACCGACCAAAAGCAGTTTTGAAAAAAGCCATAACCAAAGAGGGCTCCAAACCTTTCATCGCACAAAATGGTGGAGTTATGTCAGGTGGTGGTATCGTCAAGGGTGGAAGTATGGGCCTTGGAGAATTGCCTTATGGAACAGGGGACAGAGTAAGTCATGTGAAGTATGGTCAGGGTCAGGTTGTGCAGGTGGAAAAGGGACCTCGTGACTATCAGGTTACTGTAACCTTTGATGATTACGGCGATAAAGTCATGTACGCAGCCTTTGCAAAATTGCAAAAGTTATAAGTTTCTATAGTAAAACAAATCAATTGGTGTTATGATACTGTTATGTAATCGAAACAAAAGGCCAAATAGAATAGGGGGTTTCTCATGAATAAATTTGAAGATATTATCAACATGGTAAAGGTGAATGAAATGTTAGGAAAGAAACAGAAAAAAGAGAAAAAAGCAAATACCTTATTATGGGTACTTGGAATTATTGGAGCTGTTGCAGCTATTGCAGGAATCGCTTATGCGGTTTATCGTTATTTAACACCAGATTATCTGGAAGATTTTGAAGATGATTATGATGAAGACTTTGATGATGATTTTTTTGAAGAAGATGACGTGGCAGCAGAAGACTATGCGGAAGACACACAGGAATAGATTCTTAGAATTTATCTGATAAACATAATTGCAGTAGATAGCAAGAGACAGGATGCATGCAAATGCATCCTTTTTTTCGGAGTGAAAGTTTTATTGCAAGCAAAAAGGATACAAGGCGGATAAGAAATGAAAAAAGGACAATATGTAGTAGGATTTGTAAGAAAATTAGAATTTCCAAATAAAGGAATCGTAGATGTATATCAGATTTTAGACATTGAGAGTCTGGAAGAAGTAAATCCCTTAGAACAGATTGCAATTACTGAACAAAGTGTTGTTCTGGGAAAAGCAGTTGTAAAAAATGTTCTTCCAGGTCAGAAAATTGCGTTTCGCATTAATAAATATCGAAATGGAAGAGGAGAAGGTGGTCTATTCGTTGTATTAGAGCCATCGCCTCTTGAAATAGAGTCACAATGCCCACATTATGGAATTTGTGGCGGCTGTAATTATCAATCCTTGCCTTATGAGACACAGCTCATCATCAAAGAGGAAATGGTGAAATCCTTACTGGAGCCTGTGCTTGCGTCTCAGGGACAAACCTTAGAAGAGGTCTTTGAACCAATCAAGGGTAGCCCGACACAAGCTGAATACCGAAATAAAATGGAGTTTTCTTTTGGAGATGAGATTAAGGATGGTCCCTTATCCTTAGGTATGCATAAACGTGGTAGCTTTTACGATGTGGTAACGGTGGATCACTGCCAGCTAATCGATGAAGATTATCGTTTGATTCTGACCACAGTTAAGACTTTTTTCGAACAATTGGAAGAAAAACAGCAACAGAAAGTAAGCTTTTACCATCGTTTGCGACACATCGGTTATTTACGTCATTTACTGGTTCGTAAGGCCCAGAAAACAGGAGAAATCCTGATTGCACTTGTTACCACAACCCAGGAGGAAGTGGATTTAACACCTTTGGTTGATTCTCTGTTAGCCCTTCAATCAGAAGGCTCAAAAAAATTAAAGGGCAGTATCGCGGGAATCTTACATACCAAGAATGATTCGGTTGCGGATGTGGTACAAAGTGATGAGACTTTGATTCTTTATGGAAAAGACTATTTTTATGAAGAATTATTAGGATTAACCTTTAAAATATCACAGTTTTCTTTCTTTCAAACCAATACTTTAGGAGCGGAAGTTCTTTACACTGCAGCCAGAGATTTCTTAGGAGAAATGCAATTGGTGGACGGAATGAAGCCTATCGTTTATGACTTATACAGTGGAACTGGAACCATAGCCCAGATGCTTTCAGCAGTCTGCAAAAAGGTCATCGGAGTTGAAATCATAGAAGAAGCTGTGGCAGCAGCCAAGAAAAATGCAGTACATAACAACATAACAAATTGCGAATTCATCGCAGGGGATGTGTTAAAGGTCATCGATACCATCACAGAGCAACCCGATGTTATTGTTTTAGATCCACCTAGAGATGGCATCCATCCAAAGGCATTACAGAAAATCATTGATTATGGTGTTGATAAACTGCTTTATATTTCCTGCAAGCCTACAAGTCTTGCCAGAGATTTGCAAGTGTTAATGGAACAAGGATATAAGGTAAGTCGTGTGACGGCAGTGGATATGTTTCCTGGGACGGTACATGTTGAGACGGTTTGCTTATTGTCCAAACTCCATGAAGCAAAACATCATGTAAGTGTGAAGCTGGATATGGATGAGTTGGATTTGACAGCTTCAGAGAGTAAAGCTACATATGAAGAGATCAAGAAGTATGTGGCGGAGCATTATGATGGGATGAAGGTTACGAACCTGTATATTGCTCAGGTTATGAGAAAATGCGGTATAGAGTTGGCGGAAAACTTTAATTTGCCTAAGTGGGAAGGTGCTAAAGGTCTGGGGGACCTTTGTTCAGAGAGGACCGGAGTGGGAACGAAGACTGCTAAGCAGCCGCAGTGTCCGAAAGAGAAGGAAGATGCGATTGTGGAGGCGCTTAAGCATTTCAAAATGATATAATTATTTTGTTAAGTTGGTTTGATGGTTATTCGAGAGTTTAATAGGTTATGAGAATTGATATATTAAACTAATGAAAATCTGTCCAGATGCAGGGAGTAATATATAATACTAGTGAAGTATTTTTTAAGGAAGATACCTTTTTGGATATATTACTGCTTGACATAAGGATGCCACGGCAACATCCGAGACTAGTGACGAAACCCGCATAAATACTGGGGTTGTGGAGATGACGAAAGTGAATTTACACCTTTTTTATACCGAATGGCGGATGTTACCTGAAATCAAGATGTTTAAAAATGATATTTAATCTGGATATATCCAGAAAGTAGTTTGGATTAAAAACAAAGCCTCGAGAATGGCGTGATTACGTGATTCTTGAGGCTTTTCTATGGAGTACCAGTAGCAACACGTTTTTTATTGAAATAATGGTTGTGATTTAATTTCGAAAATCGTTTGTTTTGCAAAAGTGGTTATGGTAAAATGGTTTTAAAATTAAACCATTAAAAAATGATTTTTAGATAATGAGGATTAGAATATGAATGAA
>CANRGO010000021.1 GCA_947630125.1 uncultured Lachnospiraceae bacterium
AACATTACATCCCTGTATTTTAGCATGTTCAATTGCAGCTTTTGCAATTTCTACAGGTTTTACCTGATTACCCATGGAGAATACTTCAACGCCTTGCTTTTCTCCATTGATTTCCAACTGTTTTATTGCTGCTGGACGATAAATATCACAGGCAGCCAATAATGTTTTCTTACCCTTAGTTTTAAATCTACCTGCTAGTTTTGCTGTGGTGGTAGTTTTACCAGCACCTTGTAAACCACACATCATAATAACTGTAATCGATTTCCCTGGTTCAAATTCAAGTTCTGTGATTTTTGAACCCATCAAAGAAACCATTTCTTCATTTACTATTTTAATTACCATTTGACCAGGATTCAAACCATTCATTACATCCTGTCCAACAGCTCTTTCTTCAACTTTTTGAATAAATTGCTTAACAACTTTAAAGTTAACATCCGCTTCCAGAAGTGCCATTTTAACTTCTTTCAAAGCAGCTTTTACATCTGCTTCCGTTAAACGACCTTTACTTTTTAAGTTCTTAAATATATTCTGCAATTTGTCCGTTAAACTTTCAAATGCCATAAACTAAAGCTCCTCTATCATCTCAGAAGTCAGTAACTTCATTTGCGTCACAAGATCCTTTACATCATCATTACAAGAATTCGTTAACTGCTCAAGATTATTTGTAATGACTGCGATTTTTGTAACGTTTTCTTTTGTTTTCGTAAATTTTTCAATCAATCTTAGCTTTTCTTCATAATCCTGCAAAATCTTATCGCAACGCTTGATTAAATCATGAACTCCCTGTCTGCTAATACCTGCTTCTTCTGCAATTTCACTTAAAGATAAGTCATCATAAACTGCTGCTTCGTAAATTTTTCTTTGGTGAGGCTTTAAAAGTTCACCATAAAAATCATATAAAATTCCTTGTTCTATTATCTTTTCCATAATCTCACCTGGGTAATCATACTATATGAACAAAACTCTGTCAAGTTTTTTTCTTGACAGAGTTTTAATTTTTTTATTTACAATTTTGCAGCAAAAAAATTCTTATAACCTTCTCCAAATATTTCACTTGCACTAGATACAATCATAAAAGCATTGGGATCAACTTCTTTGACAATTTCTTCGGCTTTTGGTGATAATTGTTTTCTCATAACACATAAAATAATGTTCTTATGTTTTCTATGATACGCTCCTGATCCGTTTAAAAAGGTTACCCCCACATCTAAATCATCCATGATTTGCTCTGCTATCACATCTGCATGATCACTTATAATGAATAACATCTTAGCTTCATCTGTTCCATATAAAACAGCATCTAGTGCTACATTGATTACAAGAACTGCAAGTAAGGCGTAAATGGACAAATTAAAGTTCTGAAACATAATTCCAGCGCCTGTAACAATAAATAAATCTAATATAAAAAACAGAGTTCCCGTTTTCAAATGTTTAAAACGTAAACGCATAATTTTTACAACAATATCCGTTCCTCCTGTGGTAGATCCGCAACGGAATATTACACCAATCGCCCCACCACAAAGAACGCTACCTGCAATAATAGCTGGTATAATTTCGGTTGTGATTGGTGGAAACTGACTAAAATAATTGGTTGCTTGCGAAATAATAACCAAAGTATAGAGGGTGGTCAAAATTAGTTTTGGACCTAATTTCCAAAGCCCCAATATCATAATTGGAATATTTAAAAGAAGAATCCAAGTTCCTGTTTCTATAGGAATTATTCGATTTAAAATAATTGCCAAACCAGTTATCCCTCCTGGAGCCAAGTCGTTTGGATCTAAAAACAAACTAACACTAATGGCATAAACCACCGATGCCAAAAAAATTAAAACGATTTTTAACAAAAATCTAAGTATTCTATTTTCAATTTTAGACATACTAATACCATCCTTTTCTAAAAAAAAGATGCTAAGATATATAGTAACTATACTCTCAGCATCCTGATCTTTTAAATATTTGTACGAACAACCTTTGGTTTATATCCACCTTCCATTAAAGCATCCATAATCTGCTTTTTATGTTCTGTGCCAAAAGCTTCTAAGGTAATTCTTAATTCAACTGCAGCATTACGATTAATAGAAACAAACTGATTATGATCTAGTTTGATAACATTTCCATTTTGCTTTGCAATCACATCCGATATTCTTGTTAATTCTCCTGGTTTATCAGGGAGTAGCACACTTACAGTAAATATACGGTCACGTAAGATTAAACCTTGCTGAACAACACTGGACATAGTAATCACGTCCATATTTCCACCACTTAAAATTGATACAATTCGTTTGTTTTTTATATCCAGATGTTTCAGTGCTGCAACAGTTAACAAACCAGAATTTTCCACAATCATTTTATGATTTTCTACCAAATCTAAGAAAGAAACAACCAAATCAGCATCTTCCACAGTGATTATATCATCCAAATTTTTCATTACATACGGGAAAATAATGTTTCCAGGTGTCTTAACGGCAGTTCCATCAGCTATCGTATCAACTTTACTCAGTGTAACAACCTTTTTCTCTTTTATGGATTCCTGCATACAGTTTGCACCTTTTGGTTCAACTCCAATTACTTTAATCCTTGGATTCAAAAGTTTTGCTAAAGTCGATACACCGCAGGCTAGACCACCGCCTCCAATTGGAACAAGAATATAATCAACCAATGGTAACTCTTTATAAATTTCCATTGCAATAGTTCCCTGTCCGCATGCAACATCCAGATCGTTAAAAGGATGAATAAAGGTATATCCTTTTTCTTTTGCAAGTTCATAGGCATAATCACAGGCTTCATCATATACATCCCCGAAAAGCACAACTTCTGCCCCATAACTTTTGGTCCGATTCACCTTAATAAGAGGCGTTGTATTTGGCATAACAATAACTGCCTTTGCTCCAAATCGTTTTGCCGCATAAGCAACTCCTTGGGCATGATTTCCAGCAGAAGCGGTGATAATTCCCCTTTTGAGCTGATCTTCATTCAAAGTACTCATTTTATAATAAGCACCTCTTAATTTATATGCCCCAGTTAATTGCATATTTTCAGGCTTAAGATATACTTCATTTCCTGTTTGGTTACTTAGATACTCACTATAAACCAATTTGGTTTCCAGCGTTACTTCTTTCACAGTTTCACATGCTTTTTCAAATGTTTCTAATGTTAACACGGTATATCCCCCTGACCATTTTCTTCTAAATCAAACAAGGCATTTACAAACTGATTTGCATCAAACTTCTCCAAATCCTCTATCGTTTCTCCAACCCCAATAAATTTCACAGGAACCTGTAATTCTGATTGGATTGCAACTGCAATTCCACCCTTCGCTGTTCCATCCATTTTAGTAAGTATAATTCCTGTAAGATCTGTAACCTCACCGAATTCTCTAGCCTGTTGAAGCGCATTTTGTCCCGTAGTAGCATCTAAAACAACAAGATTTTCTCTATGCACCCCTGGAAATTCTCGCTCAATAATACGGTTCATTTTTTTAAGTTCTTCCATCAGATTTTTTTTATTATGAAGACGGCCCGCAGTGTCGCAAATTAGAACATCTGTCTTTCTTGCTTTTGCAGCATTTACTGCATCATATATAACTGCTGCCGGGTCACTGCCCTCCGCACCCTGGATTAAATCAACTCCAGCACGGCTTGCCCAAACCATAAGCTGTTCTCCTGCTGCTGCTCGAAATGTATCCGCAGCCGCAAGAAGAACACTTCTTCCCTGCTCTTTCATTTTTGAAGCCAGTTTCCCAACCGAAGTGGTTTTTCCCACTCCATTCACACCAATCACGAAGATAATTGATTGTTTAACTTCAAAGTCATAAGCTGTCTCATCTACTTTCATTTGTTCACGAATAGAGTCTATCAGAATTTGCTTACACATTGCTGGTTCTTTGATGTGGTTTTCTTTTACTTGTTTTTTCAGATTTTTTAAAATGGAATCTGTTGCTCTGACACCAAGATCTCCCATAATCAAAGTTTCTTCCAGTTCCTCGTAGAAATCGTCGTCAATATTTGTAAAACCATTAAAAACAGAATCAATTCCTTTCACAATTTGGTTTCTTGTTTTTGAAAGTCCCGCTTTTAATCGCCCAAAAAAACCTTGCTTCTCTTCTTTCATAACCTTACCTATCTGCATGTTATGTTCCATGCTACGCTTATCTCTTCGTTATATCCATTTATCACAGTGTTTAATCATCTAATTCTTTGTCTATCAAATTCACACTAACCAGAGCAGAAACACCTTTTTCCTGCATGGTAATTCCATAAAGGCGATCCGCTTTTTCCATTGTTCCACGTCGATGAGTAATTACAATAAACTGGGTGTTTTTAGACAATTTGTGCAAATAACCTGCAAATCTTCCCACATTACTTTCATCAAGTGCTGCTTCAATTTCATCTAAAAGGCAAAATGGTGATGGATGTAAATTCTGAATGGCAAACAACAAAGAAATTGCTGTCAAGGCTTTTTCCCCACCTGATAGCTGCATCATATTTTGTAGCTTTTTCCCAGGTGGCTGAGCAATGATTCGAATTCCTGCTTCCAGAATATCTTCATCCTCCATTAACTCTAGGGTTCCTTTTCCTCCACCAAATAGTTCTCTAAACACCTTATCAAATTCACGATTAATCTCTTGGAATTTCTCCTGAAACAGCTTTCTCATGGCAGCATCCAGTTCTCCTATAATTCCAAGAAGTGTTGCCTCTGCTTCCACTAAATCATCATGCTGCTCTTTTAAAAAACTATATCGTTCCATTAAATTTTTAAAATCTTCAATGGCGTTTACATTTACATCACCAAGTTTTTTAATTTGATCTTTTAAACCTGAAATTTCCCGCTTCATAGCTGATAAATCGTTCATCGTTTCATTTCGAAGTGTAGCAGCACTCGAAAGTGTAATCTCATATTCCGACCACATATAATTGATCTGGTATTCCACCGATTCTTCTAGTTTGTCTTTTTGTGTTTGTAGTCTAAATACTTCTTTGTCTAACGCAACAATCTGTGCTGACATTTCTTCTCTTGTATGAAAAAAGTTTTTTTGCTTTTTCCCTAACTCTTCTTTTCTGCCTATCTCTTCTTTCAGTTTCAGTTCTGCATCGGATTTAACTACATGAGATGATTCAATCGTGGATTCCAGTTCTCTGATCTGATCTTCCTTTTGGCCTCTAATTGCTACTGTTTCTTTTAACTTCTCAGATATTTCATTCCATTCTGATTTAAATCGAAGTAATTCTCCTTGAATACGATTCACATTCAGCTGTTCAAATTCCTGCTTTTGATGAATTTTTTCAACTTGAAGTTCCCATTCATTTAGTTTTCCTGTCTGTGTCGTTTCTAAACTTCTATTTTCATCTAATTCATTTTGAAATTCCACAATTTGTTTCTCAATTTGCTTTTCTGATTCTTCGGAATTCAGCAGTTCTTTCGTTACAACTTCTTTTTGTTGTTGTAATTGTAGCATCTGACTCTCTAAATCCTGCTGCTCAACTTTTAATTGACCGAAGCCAGCCTCTGTTTCTTCTTTTCTTTCATTTGCTTTCATCAAATTCATTCGAATCGTGTTTTGCTCAATGAATTTTTTCTGCACATCACCTTTGACCACTTCTAAATCTTGTCGAAGGATATTTCGTTCATCTTTGAGATGCTCAATTTTTTCAAGCAACTGGTCAACTTGTAGCAATGTATCTTTTATCTGCTTTTCTAAAGCTTCCATTTCACGTCTTCTACCAAGTAAATTGCTATTGTTTTTAAAAGCACCTCCGCTAATTGCTCCTCCAGGAACCAGAAGTTCTCCTTCTAAAGTAACCATACGGATGCCTTGATCATATTTTTTTGCAATCAGTAGTGCATGGTCAATACTATCAACTACTACAATTCGACCCAACATAGCCTTTGCTACATTTTTATACTTTTCATCAATCGTAACCAGTTCATCTGCCATTCCTAGAATACCTTTTTCTTTTAAGGCTTCTGGATTTTTAAATTCCTGTGGTTTTGTTATACTTGTTAAAGGTAAAAATGTTGCACGACCTAATTTATTTTGTTTTAAAAACTGTATCATTTCCTTTGCGCAAGTGTCATCCTCAGTTACAATATTTTGAATATTTCCACCAAGCGCTGTTTCAATGGCTGTCTCAAACTTTGTATCTACTTTAATAATATCTGCAACAACACCAATAAGCTTTTTGTTCTGATCTTTTTGTTCCATCACCTTTTTAACGCTACCGCCATATCCTTCGTAACGCTCTGTCAAATTACTAAGAGCATCCAGCTTAGATTTATTCTGATGATATAGAACTTGGGCATCTCGCAACTGCTGATCATGTTTTGAAAGATCATCTTTTATAACTTGCAGTCTGTCCTCTGTTTGTCGTTGTTTTAATTTTGTAATTTCTATCTCTTTTGTTACTACTTCAAATTGCTGCTCTAAATCTCGAATTACAGTTTCTTGTTCTGCCTCATTAGACTTAACGCTTAAAAGTCTGGAATTCAACTCTGCTCTTCGAATTTGAATCTGTTCTTGCATGGAATCAAAACGTCCAAGTTTTGATTTGATAGACGCTCTTTCATTCAATATCTGGATAATCGAATTTTTACCAACTTCAATATTCGTATTTAATTCTTCTATTTTCTTTTGTAAACTCAAAAGATGATTCTTAGCCTCATCACGATTAATCATAAAATCAGCTAATTGTTTATCAATCGCACTTTTATCTAAAAGAAGTTTTTCTTGTTCTAGTTCTTTACCTCGCACATCATTCAAAACGGTATCGGAACGATGTGTCAGATGCTCTTCATTGTTTTTGTAGGAGTGTATTTGCTCCTTAAGAACATTGATTTCACCCTCAAGTTTTCCTTTCATCAAACCGCTATGATTAATCTGTTCTCTAGCCTGCTCAATGGAAGCTTCCAAGGTTTCTATTTCTGTTTGGATACGCTCATATTCTTCTTTTATTCCTTCATATTGCTCATTGGTTTCTGTTAACTGATTCGTCGCAACCTGATACTTATCCATCACCAAAGCAAGTTGTTCCCGTAATCTTGTATTCTCTAGTAAAAAGATGTTAACATCCAAGGTTTTTAATTCTTCTCGCTTTTTCAAATAAACCTTTGCAACTTCAGCCTGTTTTTCAAGGGGAGCTATCTGTTTTTCTAATTCAGATAAAATATCCTTTACACGCACTAAATTCTGTTTTTCATCTTCTAATTTTTTTTCTGCAATATCTTTTCTTTTTTTAAATTTGACAATTCCAGCTGCCTCATCAAATAATTCTCTTCGTTCCTCTGGTTTTCCACTTAAAATTTTGTCAATTTGTCCTTGTCCAATAATGGAATACCCTTCTTTTCCAATTCCTGTGTCATAAAAAAGTTCATTCACATCTTTTAATCTACAGGGAGAACCATTGATTAGATATTCACTTTCTCCGGAACGGTAAATTCTTCTGGCCACAGTCACTTCATCATATTCAATCTGCAACTGATGATCCGAATTATCAAGGGTAATTGCTACATATGCATAGCTTAAGGCCTTTCTTGTTTCTGTTCCCGAGAAAATGACATCCTGCATGGATGCACCTCTAAGTTGCTTAATTCTTTGTTCCCCAAGTACCCAGCGTACAGCATCCGCTACATTGCTTTTTCCACTACCATTTGGTCCTACAATACCAGTGATCCCATTATGAAATTGGAAATGTATTTTATTTGCAAAGGATTTAAACCCATGTACTTCAATACTCTTTAGATACATATTATTGCTCCCAACATTTCGCCCTATTTTTTTAATCGTAAAATTGCCTGATATGCAGCTTGTTGCTCCGCTGCTTTTTTCGTCCTACCTGACCCACTGCTTATTGTCTTTTCATTTATTTTAGCTTCTACTTCAAATAATTTATCATGATCAGGTCCAGTCTCACTTACAACTTCATAACTTAAGCTACCAAGCCCTTCACCCTGAATAATTTCCTGAAAAATAGTTTTACTATCATAAAACAGTTTCTTATGCTCTAAATCCGACAAAATAAATCGCAAAACAAATGTTCTTGCAATTTCAAATCCTCCGTCTAAATACATGGCACCTATCATGGCTTCCATTACGTCACTTCTGATAGAATCACGTTTTCTTCCACCTGTTGCTTCTTCACCTTTTCCAAGCCTTATATAGTCACCAAGTTCCAGCTCATTTGCACAAAAAGCAAGGGATGGTTCACAAACAAGAGAGGATCTCATTTTTGTTAAATCACCCTCTGTTTTATCTGGCATCTCTTCAAATAAAAATTGACTTGATACCAACTCTAAAACTGCATCCCCTAAAAATTCCAATCGTTCATAATTTTTTTGTTTTAGTATTTTTTGTTCGTTAGAATAAGAACTATGAGTTAACGCTTGTAAAAGCAAGTCTTTATTTTGAAATGAATATCCAATTCTATTCTCTAGTTCTGTAATTCGTTCTAAATCATTCATGTTATTCCTATCCGATTAACAGAAAAGAAAACCCTTTCATGGGTTCTCTTAAACTGAATCTGTTACACTCACTGTTTTTTTAATTAATAAAACCGCTTCTCCAACGGTTCGAATCTGTTCTGCCATATCCCTGGAAATTAAAATGTCATAGGTCTCTTCAATTGCCATTACCATCTGATATACATCCAATGAATCTGCTCCAAGGTCCTCAAGAAACGTAGTTTTTTCACTTATTTCATCTGGATCAACCCCAAGCACTTCAGCAATAATTTTTTTCAGCTTTTCTAATTCCATAGGACAAGCCCTCTATTCATCTCGTAAAGTTATTTTTTCCTTTATTTTCTCATTAATTTTTTGCTCTTGAAAAGTAATACATTGGATGATTGAGTTTTTAATTTCATTCGCTTTGCTACTACCATGGGTTTTAACAACAAGACCATGAAGTCCCAACAAAGGTGCGCCTCCATACTCAGACAAGTCAAAACTTTTTAAGGTTTTTTTCAAAGCCGGCTTCACTAACAAAGCACCAATTTTGCTACGCAAGGATGAAACCATCCCCTGTTTAATTTTTTTAATAAGTGTATTCCCAACACCTTCGTATAATTTTAAGATTACATTACCTACAAAGGCTTCACAAACAATCACATCCGCTTTGCCTGCTGGTATATCTCTAGCTTCTATACTGCCTATAAAATTAATCTCTGGACAGTTTTTTAACAGAGGAAAGGTTTCTTTTACAAGTAAATTACCCTTCTCTTCCTCAGCACCAATGTTAACAATCGCTACTTTTGGATTCATTATACCCATAACACTTTCCATATATACAGAACCCATCTTTGCAAATTGTACTAGATGCGAAGCTCTTGCATCCACATTAGCTCCACAATCTACTAAGATAGCACAACCGGTTTCTGTTGGAATTAATGGTGCAAGAGGTGGCCTCTCGATACCCTTCATTCTACCTACAATAACCTGACCGCCTACTAATACGGCTCCACTGCTTCCAGCAGAAACGAAAGCATCGCAACTACCATCTTTTACAAGATTTAATCCCACAACAATTGATGAGTTCTTTTTCTTTCGAATTGCCATAACTGGTGGTTCTGAGGTTTCGATTACCTCATCAGCACCGACAACAACTATTTGCGTTTCTTTAAACTGATAATTTTTTAATTCTTCTTTTATAAGTTCTTCCTTACCTACAAGATAAGCCTTAATCTTTTCGGATTCATTTACTGCTAACACTGCACCCTTGATAATTTCATAAGGCGCATGATCTCCGCCCATACAATCAACTGCAACACGAACTATATCTGCCATTCTAAACCTCCTAATATACTATTTAAATATACTAAAGGTTCTTACAAAAATCAAGTTGTTTCGTCTTCCTTCGTCTATGAAAAAAGGCCTCCCGATTTCTCGGAAAGCCTAGGTTTTCATAATTAATCTACGGAAATGATTTCTTTCTTGTTGTATGAACCACAAGCTTTACATACTCTGTGAGGCATCATTAAAGCACCACATTTACTACATTTTACTAATGTAGGAGCACTCATTTTCCAGTTTGCTCTTCTCTTGTCTCTTCTACCTTTAGAAGATTTATTCTTAGGACAAATAGACATCGTTACACCTCCTTATTCGCGTTAAAGATATCTTTAATTTTAGCCATTCTTGGATCCGGAACAAAGGTATCACACTCACAATTTCCAGTGTTTTGATCCTTACCACATATTTTACAAATACCCTTGCAGTTATTACTGCACAAAATCTTTGCAGGCCAATTCATTAAAATTTCGTTGTTCACAAGATTTTCTATGTTGAGATAATACCCCTCCATAAAATCTGCCTGATCTTCAATGGTATCAGGTTCATCCACTTCAGGAGAACAAATCTCCCTAATAAAGTCTAAATCTACTGATATTTTGGTTTCTCTTAAACAACGATCACAGCTTCCCCGAAAAGTGACACTGGCTTTTCCTGTTATAACTGCTTTCCCTACTCCGTTGTTTGTAAAAACAAAAGCTAGGTTTGTTTGTTCCATTACAGGATATGTTAAATCCCCCTGCACAAATTTTGTTATGGCAATGGGCTCATTTCCCTGAATGATTTTCCCTTGAGAAGCAAAAACATCTGATAAATTCAACAACATATAAAACTCCTATTCACACTCTGACAATTATACATATCCGTAGTTATTTTGTCAACTATAGTTTTTAAATTACTATCGTTTTTAAATTAATTGAGCCTGAACTGCAGTAAGCGCTACTACACCGACAATATCTGTCCAAGAACAGCCTCTTGATAAATCATTCACTGGTTTTGCTATTCCTTGAAGCATTGGGCCATAGGCTTCTGCCTTTGCCAATCTCTCTACTAATTTATAACTGATATTACCTGTATCAAGATTTGGAAACACCAGTACATTTGCTCTTCCTGCAATTGGACTAAGTGGTGATTTTGTCTTTGCAACTTTTGGAACCATTGCTGCATCAGCCTGTAATTCACCATCCAATTTCAACTGAGGATACCGTTCATTTGCAATTCGCGTTGCCTCTACCACTTTATCAACCAGTGGATGCTTTGCACTTCCTTTTGTAGAATGGGATAACATTGCTATCAAAGGTTCTGCACCAACTAATGATTGAAAACTTAGGGCACTGCTATAGGCGATTTCAGCCATTTCTTCAGCTGTTGGATCTTGATTCAGACCACAATCTGCAAAAAGGAACGTTCCATTTTCTCCATACTCACAATCTGGTATATCCATAATAAAAAACCCACTGACAAGTTTTACTCCAGGTGCTGTTTTTAAAATTTGTAGAGATGGTCTCAAAACATCGGCAGTTGCATGACATGCTCCAGCCACCATTCCATCCGCATCTCCTGCTTTTACCATCATAACACCAAATGTCAATGGATCTTCAAATAAAATACTTTTTGCTTTTTCCATTGTCATCCCTTTATTTTTTCTTGTTTCATAAAGAAGACTTGTATATTCGTCCAATTTATCCGTACATTCTGGATCTACAATAGTAACTCCGGTTAAATCTACTTCCAACCAAGTTGCACCATCAATAATTTTCTCTTCATTTCCAACCATAATGATATCTGCAATTCCTTCTTCCATAACATGTGCTGCTGCTATTAAAGTTCTCTTGTCATTGGTTTCCGGCAATACAATTTTCTTTTTATTTTTTCTTGCTTTTTCCTTAATTAAATCAATATATGACATGCGTAACCTCCTGTTTTCATCTCTCTATAACTTGCAATCTATAATAGATTATAGTGTAAATCTTCTATAGTTACAAGATTATTTTACTGCATTATTGTGCAAAATCAAATACAAAGCATTGTATAATAGAATGGCTTTTGGTAAAATAGAAATGGATATAACGATTAGGTTTTATCAACGGGTACAGATTGGAGAAAAATATGAAAGTTTGTGGTATCATAGCCGAATATAATCCATTTCACAATGGACATAAATATCAGTTAAATATGGCAAAACAGATAACAGGAGCCGACTATATTGTCATTGTTTTAAGTGGCAATTTTACTCAGCGGGGTTCAGTTGCTATTATGGATAAGTATAGTCGGAGTGAGGCTGCTTTATTGTGTGGTGCCGATTTAGTCATTGAACTTCCTTTATATTATGCCGCAGGAAGTGCAGAGTATTTTTCCAATGGTGCTATCACTCTTTTGGACAAACTTGGAGTTGTTGATTGTATTTGTTTTGGTAGCGAAAGTGGTAATATTGAAGCTATGACTGCAATTGCAGACTTTTTAAATAATGAGCCTGACAGTTTTAAGACCCTTTTAACAGAATATTTAAAAGAAGGATTGACTTACCCCCAGGCTAGGTCACTTGCACTTTGTAATCACTTTCCTGATAATCCAGAATATCAGCAACTTTTAACTACCCCCAATAATATTCTTGGGATTGAATATATCAAAGCCATAAAAAAAAGAAACTCTAAAATTATTCCTTATACAAATCTGCGTGTTGGTTCAGACTATCATGACAAACGACTACAGCAAAATAACAGTTCAGCCATAGCAATTCGACATTCTTTGGAAAACAAAAATGATTTGCATCTTGTAACAGATCAAATGCCCGCTGAAACACATGCCTTATTAGATAAACATTATCAAAAGGATTTTCCTTTGTTTCCCGATTCAGTGTCCTCTCTTCTATACTATAAATTAATTACAGAAGCCGATAAAGGATATGCTGATTATGTGGATGTTACACCCGATATCTCAGACCGTATCAAAAATCACCTGACTAAATATGAAAATTTCACCCAGTTTAGCGATTTGTTGAAATCAAAAGACGTAACTTATTCCAGAATAAGTCGCTGTCTGGTTCATATTTTATTAAATATCAAAAAGGACTCCTTGGAACAATATATTAAAAATGATTATGTCCCTTATGCCAGAATGTTAGGTTTCAAACACGAAGCAAGGCCGCTACTTAACGCAATCAAAAAAAATAGTTCTATTCCCCTGTTGTCAAAGCTTGCAGATGCCACAAAAATATTAGACCCTTTAAGTCTTCAAATGTTAAGAGAAGATATCACTGCTTCTCATATTTATGATTCCTTAATTGCCGAAAAATTTCATTGCGGTATTCAAAACGAATATATAAGAAAAATCGTTAAGCATTAGCTTAACGATTTTTTTGAGGGTTTTTAATTCACTTTATCCTTTTCGGATTAAGATACCCTTTGACTTCAAAATTCCTGAACTCAAAGTATCATCTGCACTTTGATAATATCTGGAAAATAAAACTTCTCCACCAGAACGTACCTCAATATCCTGATCATCTGCATTAATAATAATATCAATATAATGATCAATCCAACCCAATTTTTGAAATTCGATTACTCTAGGATTTTCGTACTCTGTTGTAAAGTGAAAATTCCTGCTTTGAAGTAAAGGTTCATTTTTTCTTAAGGCAATAATTTCTTTCATTGTCTCTATTTTTTCATTATGAATTCCTGCTTCTATCTCAATCCAAGGCATACATCTTCTACAGTCTGGATCATGCTCTCCTTCCATGGCAATTTCTGTACCATAATAAATACAGGGACTTCCAGGCATCGTAAAAAGCAAGACTATCTGTTGATAAAAATCATCCAAATTTTTTGTATGACTCATGAGACGTATTGTATCATGGGAATCAAGTAAATTAAACAAAACATCGTTAGTTTGTTGCATATATCTGGTATAACAACGGTTGATAGTATATTCTAACTCCGTTTTATTCAATTTTTTATCCACCCAAAAATCTTTGATACTTTCTCCAAGTGGATAATTCATCACCGAATCAAATTCATCGCCTCTAAGCCACGGCATAGCATCATGCCATATTTCTCCTAAGATATAAATTTCAGGATTTATTTTTTTCAGGTGCAATCGAAGTTCCTTACAAAATCTATGGGACACTTCATTGGCCACATCCAAACGAATTGCATCTACCCCATACTCTTCTACCCACCTGCCGCAAATATCAATCAGATATTTTCTGACATCCTCATGATTAGTATTTAATTTGGGCATATCATCATGAAAAGCAAAGGTATATAATTGATTCTTTTTAGCTGCACCTTTTCCCAATTCCATTGGCCACTGATTAATCATAAACCAATGATAATATTCTGACTTAGGTCCTTTCTCTATAACATCCAACCAAGGCGCAAAATATTTACCTGAATGATTAAATACCCCATCCAGCATAATTCTCATACCACGTTTATGGGCTTCTTTCACTAATTGCTGCAAGGTTTCCTTTGTTCCAAAATTAGGGTCAACCGTTTCATAGTCTGTGGTATCATATTTATGGGATGTTGGAGACAAAAAAACAGGAGTAAAATAAAGTCCATTCACACCCAAATTTTTTAGATAATCTAATTTTTGGATTACTCCATCTAGATCGCCCCCAAAAAACTCTTGATTTCTGACACTTCCCTGCTCTCTCCAGGGCAATACCCCTTCCGGATCATTTTCTAAATTACCGTTACAAAATCGTTCTGGAAAAATCTGATACCATATGGTTTCATTTACCCAGGTAGGGCTTTTTGCAATATCTATTTCATTCATCCATGGAAAAATAAAAAACTGCCTGCTTCTTTTTTCAATCTTTAGCTGTTCTTCACTAAGGAAGCCATCTTCAAAAAAATACCAGATTTCTGACTCTGTTTTTAATTCAAAATAATATTTTGATCTTTTAAACTCTGGTTGAACAGTTGTCGTCCACCAGATTTGATTTTTTAATCTCTTTTTAAAATGTATAGAGCAAGGAGTTCCATCCCAGCCTTCAGAACCTCCTAGTATTCCAAATGCAAAAGGATCTCCTTGAATTAAATTCACTTCAACTACATCATAACCAGTTGCAATATTGATGACCAATTCATTTTCATTAAGAGGATAACAATAGTTGTCATTAGCCCTATGATAAACTCCATTAAAATCCATATTTATTACCAAACCTTTCTAAAATACAAACTAGGAAAACGTTTTCCTTGTAAGGTAATCATAAAGGCTGCCAGAAAAAAAAGCAACACTTTTTTTCTAACAGCCTTTTATTAATTATAAGAATTTTAATTTTTAAAACTATGGATCGGTGCAGGTATTCTACCTGTTCTATTTACAAAAGCATCACATGAAAACTGATTAACTGGCATAACTGGAGCATATCCTAGTAATCCACCAAATTCTACCATATCGCCAACTTTTTTACCTATAACAGGTATGATTCTGACTGCTGTAGTCTTTTGGTTAATCATTCCAATTGCCATTTCATCCGCAATTATACCACTAATCGTTGTTGCCTTCGTATCTCCAGGAATTGCAATCATATCAAGACCAACAGAACATACACAGGTCATTGCTTCTAATTTTTCCAATGACATTGCTCCCGCAAGTACCGCATCTATCATTCCCTGATCCTCACTTACTGGGATAAATGCACCGCTTAAGCCTCCAACATATGAGGATGCCATAACACCACCTTTTTTAACTTGATCATTTAATAGAGCCAGCGCAGCGGTCGTTCCTGGTGCTCCTGCCATCTCCAATCCGATTTCACAAAGAATATCTGCAACCGAATCACCAATTGCTGGTGTTGGTGCAAGAGAAAGATCTATAATACCGAAAGGAATATTTAATCTTTGCGACGCTTCTTGGGCAACCAATTGTCCAACTCTGGTTACTTTAAATGCAGTCTTTTTAATGGTTTCACAAAGTACTTCAAAGCTTTGGCCACGTACCTTTTCCAGTGCAGTTTTTACAACGCCTGGTCCACTTACACCCACGTTAATAATGGCATCTGACTCTGTTACCCCATGAAAAGCACCTGCCATAAAAGGATTATCATCTGGAGCATTACAAAAAACCACCAGTTTCGCACAACCTAAGGAGTCATTTTCTTTGGTTCTTTCTGCGGTTTCTAGAAAAATTTCACCCATAAGTTTTACTGCATCCATATTAATACCGCATTTCGAAGAACCTAAATTTACGGAACTACAGACACGTTCTGTTTTTGAAAGAGCTAATGGAATAGATCGGATTAATAATTCATCAGCTTTTGTCATTCCTTTGGAAACAAGAGCAGAATAACCACCTAAAAAATTAACTCCAACTTCTTTTGCAACTTGGTCAAGGGTTTCTGCAATGGAAGCAAAATCTTCTACTGTTTTACAACATGCACCGCCAATCAATGCAATGGGAGTAACTGAAATTCTCTTATTTACAATAGGAATTCCAAATTCTTTTTCAATGTCTTTACCAGTCTGAACTAAATCTTTTGCTATGGTAGTTATTTTTTGATAGATTTTTTCTTTTACTACTGCCAAATCGCTATCAATACAATCCAAGAGACTAATACCTAATGTAATTGTTCTTACATCCAGATTCTCTTTTTCTATCATCTTATTTGTTTCTTCTACTTCATACATGTTAATCATGGAAAAACCCTCCGTCATTCTAATTAAATACGATGCATTTTATCAAAAATATCTTCACGCTGACATTTAATCAGAACTCCTATTTCTTCTCCAAGTGCCGCCAACTCATCACTGATTTCTCCGAATGGCTTTTTTGCATTATTCATATCAACAATCATCATCATGTTAAAATAATCCTGAACGATGGTTTGAGAAATATCTAAAATATTAATCCCACGATCTGCAAGATAGGTACAAACTTTAGCAATAATACCTACGGTATCTTTCCCTACTACTGTAATAATTGATTTTTTCATAATTTCCTCCACTATACTTAAAATTCTATAACCGGAGAAGGTTCACTTCTCAATGCTACCGTAATATTAAAATCATCCCCTTTATATGGATGATCAGCCATGGTGATTTCCATGCGCACTGTTTCATATGCAAGATCTGGCAAATTGTTTTCTCTGCTTAAATGACCAAGTATGATATGTTTCAAATTGCTGTGAAGAATCTTATTTAACAAGCGTCCTGCATTTTCATTGGACAAATGTCCTCTATCTCCTAAAATACGTTGCTTCAAGTAATAAGGATAAGGGCCGACTTGCAACATATTTACATCATGATTCGCTTCTAGTAATAAAGCATCTAGTCCCATTAATTTCTCTGCAATATAATCATCAAAATGTCCCAGATCAGTCATGATGCCAACCTTTTGTTGCCCGTGTACAAATCGATATGCTACCGGTGCCGCACTATCATGTGATATCTTTATTGGATCCACTAATATATCTTTTATATAAAACTTCTGTTCATAATGCACTGGCTGATATAAACTCTCATCGATACTTCCAAGAGTATTTATTTTTTTTAATTCTTGAATCGTTCCTTCTGTGGCAAAAATAGGAATATTCAGTTTCCGCGCCAACACACCTAATCCACTGATATGATCTGAATGTTCATGGGTAATTAATATACCATCCAGATCCTTCCCACAAAGATCCAAGGTATCTAACCCTTGAAATATTCTTTTCCCACTTATGCCTGCATCCACTAATAAATGTGTGGTATCTGTTCCCACATAAATACAGTTTCCACTACTTCCACTTGCTACACTACAAAGTCTCACTCTAATCCTCCTGCCTGCGACTTACTCACAGACGTAATTTCAAGCCAAAAAGTACTAGGCTTAGGATTCCTTCCAATAAATGTCAATCTGATCTCCTGATTTAAGAGTTTCCATATATTCAGCACTTCTACCATTTAGCATGGTAACAATGGCTTTCCCTTGGGATTTACTCAAATCAAAATCATAATAATCAAATATGTCGACAAAAATATAGTAGGGTTTCCCCGTCAAAAAAACAGGTCTATGATTAACAATTACAGAAATTTCTGTTTCTCCATCTGCCTGCACTATCTCTTTTTCTTGTGAATCCAAATTTATATCTACCTTCACATGTTCCTTTTGCGTAGAGTTATCTTCTACCAATTTTTCTTCAAATGATTCTTCTTTTAAATGAATGGAAAAATTCTCATATACTTTTTCGTTTAAATCTGCTCTTTTATTATTAACATAAAGGCTCACATGGGATTCTAACACAAGATCCATAAAATCCGCAACCTGCTTTAGGGTATAATAATTTAATATTTCAATCTGATCCCCTTCTTTGATTTCATAATACCCAGATTGTAGTTCTCTATTAACCATTGCAAATTTTGGCAAAAGAATTAATTGATCATTAACGTACACTTTTAAATTGTCCCCAAATTCAGGCAACTGCTGGATTTCAAGTTTTGCTTCCTCACCTGCCGTAGATTCTACGATTGATATCACATCATTGCTATGAATCGGAGTATGTATATCAGCAGTTTTCCCATTTACTAGAATGATTGCTGACTCACCGGCGTAACCTCGTTGCAATCTATTTTTACCATTGATTGAGAAATTAAGTTCTTTTCCTCGTTTTGGAAAAAGACCTTCATTTGGAAATTCTGCACCAATTGCAGCATCTACTACAGCAAGTTTAGAATTATCGTATAGTTTAATTCTTTTTCCATTCAGAGTAACATGAATAAAGTTATTGCTTTGCTCATAAAAAGACAAACAAATTCCAATGGGTGTAACTAACAAGGAGTCCTTTTTTATAGAACTATCAAGAAACTGAATGTTTCTCATAACTTCTTCTCCACGAAGAGCAGCACGTTCTGCTTGGATTCCTAGTTCTTCTGCAACTTTTTGTGTATACCCATATATTTTACCACCACCACCAACAACAAAAACTGCACTGACTGGTTTTCCACCATTCAATTCTTTAATTTTATCTGCAGTTTCTCTTGCCATTGTCGAAACAGTCGGTTCTATAATCTGATAGATGGTTTCTCTTTTGACTATTTGTGGAAGACACATGATATCAATATATTGAATTTCCTCCTCTGACATCATAGAAATTTTAATTTTCTCCGCTGTTTGAAAATCAACCAAACAATATCTTGCAATCTCTTCTGTGATTTTATCACCAGCATAGGGTAACATCCCATAAGCTACGATACTGCCATCTTTGGTAATCGAGATATCGCTGGTTCCTGCTCCTACATCAATCAAAGCAATATTTAACATCCGATACATTTCAGGAATCGCAACCTGAATAGCCGCGATAGGTTCTAATGTTAAATTCTGTACAGATAATCCAGCTCCTTCTACAGCTTTATAAAGTCCATCTACCACATCATCTGGGAGAAATGTTGCTATTAGTTCAACTTGAATTGCTTTCGCTTTATGTCCAACTGGTTTGTTAATTGGATTGTGATTTAAATAATATTTCACAACAGAGTAGCCGACACAGTAAAATTTCTCTTCTGAACCATATTCTTTAGCAAATTCTTCATATGCTTTTTCAACACCTTTTGAATTTACAGTATTTAGATCCTCCTCTGTGATATTTTTCTCCCCTTGAAAGTCATATTCAATGGTGAGTAAAATGGTTTTTAAAACCCTTCCAGCCGCTGCTATACAGACTTCCCGAAGTTCCAATTGTTCTGATTGCTCTAGTTCTTCCTTGATTGTCTTGATTGTTTCTGAAACTTTTTGAATATCATGAATTTGACCATCCATCATTGCTCTGGTTTCATGTTCCATTGTTTTTTGTGCAACAACAATAAAATCATCTTTTGCTTTATATCCAATTGTACCTACAATACTTCTGGTCCCGATATCAAGACCAAATACTATTTGTGAAGTAAATTTCGATTTTTGTGTCATTGGAATTCCTCCATTTTTTTGTCTATTTGAGCATAGGTTTCTTCTATCGTCCCATTATTATCAATCACAAAACTACAATGTCTTCGGAAATCTTCTTCTGAAAGTTGTTTACTTTCTATTGCTTCAATTTTTTCAAGTGGATAATGTCTAGATGTCACTAATCTAGTTTTTCGTATCTCAGCAGAAGTATACACATACCACAATTCATCTACGATATTCTCATAGTGGTCCTCTATTAAGAGTGCTGCTTCAATAATAAAAAACTTACAGCCTTTTAACTTTTCAACTTTTATAGCCTCTATTACCATGTCTTTTACAGCTGGATGAATGATCTGATTTACCTTACAAAGCAAGTTATGATCAGAAAATATCATAATTGCCATTTTTTCTCTGTCAATTTCACCCTTCTCATTTAACACATTTACTCCAAGTAATTTAACCAAGGAATCATAAGCTGTTTCTCCTGGTTTCTTTACCTGATGTGCTACCTGGTCAGCTTGCAAAATAAAAGCAGAATATCGTAGTTTTAAATATGACAAAATTTGACTTTTACCAGTGCCAATACCACCTGTAATACCTATGATCTTCATGAGTTTTATATGCCTTTCTATTTACTTAGCCTCATACCAGTTCTTGCCAATATGCAAATCAACAATCAAAGGAACCTGAAAGTCTACAGCCTCTTGCATATTTTTTCGAAGCAAATCTTCCACTTCCTGTATTTCATCTTCATAGGTTTCAATTAATAACTCATCATGTACCTGAAGAATTAAATTGGATTTTAGGCCCTTTTTTTTCATTTCCTGATATACACGAATCATTGCTATTTTAATTATATCTGCTGCAGTTCCTTGAATTGGAGAATTCATAGCTACTCGTTCACCAAAGGATCGTTGCATAAAGTTACTGGATGTTAATTCCGGAATTGGTCTTCGTCTTCCAAACAAGGTAGATACATATCCTTGATTTTTACCTTCTTCAACAATTTGATCCAAAAAAAGCTTAACCTTTGGATAAGTAGCAAAATATTGATCGATATACTGTGTAGCTTCTTTTCTGCTAATACTTAAATCCTGGCTCAGTCCAAAACTGCTAATTCCATAGATAATTCCAAAATTAACTGCCTTAGCATTTCTTCTTTGTATATCAGTCACCTCATTTAATGGAGTATGAAAAACCTGTGATGCTGTAATTCTATGAATATCAGACTCCGTTTTATAAGCTTCAATTAATTTCTCATCCCCTGAAATGTGTGCAAGAATACGTAGTTCAATTTGAGAATAGTCTGCATCAGTAAATATACAACCTTCCTTCGGTACAAAAACTTTTCGTATTTGCCTTCCTAATTCCATACGTACTGGAATATTCTGAAGATTTGGCTCAACACTGCTAATTCTTCCAGTTGCAGCAATTGTCTGTTGAAAAGTGGTATGTATTCTTCCATCTTCTTTAATGCAGTTTAACAGTCCTTCTGCATAAGTGGACTTTAATTTTGTCAATCCACGATATTCTAAAATGTCTGAGACAATCGGAAATTCAATTGCTAGTTTTTCCAGAACTTCGGCCGCAGTAGAATAACCTGTTTTCGTTTTCTTTCCACCAGGAATTTCCATTTTTCCAAATAAGATTTCTCCTAACTGCTTTGGTGAATTAATATTAAACTCTACACCTGCCTGTTGATAAATCAAATGTTCTAGTTCCGAGATTCTTCCATTTAAGTTCTCTCCATATTTTATGAGAGCCTGTTTGTCAACTGCAATACCGGCTTGCTCCATATGATACAAAACTAAGGTAAGTGGCATTTCCATATTTTCAAATAACTCTAGCATCTGCAAATCTTGAAGCTTTGTTTTCAAAATCTGAAATGCTTTAAAACAGATCGCAGCACAGGAGCAACTATATTCAGAAATTTGTTCTTTATTTTGTTCAAAGGCTTCACTTATGGTCGATTTCTGATAAATTGATTTTTCATCAGGTAATATCCAATCTAAATATTCATTTGCTATATCATCTATTTGATAATCATTTTTCAAAGGATTTAATAAATATGCTGCTAGTTGAATATCAAAAAAAAGTTGTTGTTCTGATTCTCCAAAGAATGGATACAGTTCTTTTACGTGAAAAGCTGAAATAATGGATGATTTATTAAAATCTCGAAATCTCAAACATAAATCTTTCGTTGAAAACGTATCAGATATTGGAATGAAATAAACTTCTGTTTCACTACATGCCAACGATACACCCATGATAGATTGATTCCTTGGATCAAGTAAAAGGTGCAATCCTATCAAATTTTTCTCGTTACATATATTAAATACTTGTTCTACCTGCTTGGAATCACGAATCGTTACATAATGCTTTTTTTCCATATTTTCCACAGTCTCTTCTTGTTGAAACCGATTTAAAAAATTTTTGAATTCCAGTTTTTTAAAGATAAGAAATGCTTCTTTATTATACATATTCTGATAGGTTAAATCTTCATAAGTGAAGTGTATATCCCCATGAATTTCAATTGTTGCAAGTACTTTGCTTAGGTCTGCAAGGTGCCTATTTTCCAAAAGAGACTGTCGAATACTATTCTTTTTAATCTCTTCAAGGTTCTCATAAATTCCTTCAATTGAGCCATAAGTAACCATCAATTCGGTTGCTGTTTTTTCACCTACTTTTGGTACTCCTGGTATATTGTCTGATGCATCTCCCATTAAAGCCTTCAGTTCAATAAACTGTTCTGGAGTTACCTGATAAGTATCAAAAACATCTTTCGCATAATAATCTTCTATTTCTGTTTTTCCACCCTTAGTTTTTGGTATCCGTATTTTTATGTTATCACTTGCAATCTGTAATAAATCTCGATCACCTGAAACTAGAGATACCGCAAAGCCATCTTTTTCTGCTCTCTTTGCCATTGTTCCCAGAATATCATCTGCTTCCAGCCCAGGTTGCTCCATAATATGAATGCCCATGGAAGTTAATACTTCCTTGATTACTGGTATTTGCTCCCGTAATTCCTCTGGCATAGATTTTCTGGTTCCTTTATATTCTTTATAAATATTATGGCGAAATGTAGGTGCACTCACATCAAATGCTACGCAAAGGTACTCTGCTTTTTCTTCATCTAAAATTTTAAACATAATGTTGAGAAATCCATAAATACCATTTGTATGTAATCCTTCTGCATTCGTTAAATCCGGAACTCCATAATATGCTCTGTTTAATATACTTAACCCATCGATTAATACCAGTTTCTTATTCATGTATCTTGCCCTGCCTTTTTTATTTTACGTTATTTAATCAATTAACCAATAAATAGAAATACTCAAAAAAGTAATCATTACAAGTAATTCAACAAAGCGTTGTACTTTTAGTAAGATTTTCTTCCTTCTGATTTTTAGTTCCATTTGTTTTATTTTATCATTCATTTCTTCCTTCAGATTAAAATTGCCACCATCTTCCAGCCTTTTCATACCCACTTCCAACAAATATTGTATTTCAAGTTCCTCCATGCATACATGACAGTGTTCTAAATGACGTAAAAAAGGTTCTGCCTCTTGCTGATTCAGTTTATTATTTAAAAAAGAAGGAATTATCTTATTAATATCGTTACATCTCATTTTCGTTTCACCCACAAAATATGTCATCTATAACTACTACTTTGATAACTATACACTAATTTGTGCCTTTTTTAAAGTTATTTATCTGAAAAAGACACAAAGGTCGCATTGCATTTTCCCTATTTATTCAGTATACTTAACAGAATAAAAATTGCAGAAAACTGCATAGATTGGAGTTCATATGTACCAAACAAGTGTAACGCTAAAAAAAGGAGAAGGTCGCATTTTAAAAAGTGGAGGTATGTGGGTATTTGATAATGAAATTGATACCATTGATTTACCTTACGAAGATGGAGAATTCGTAAATATTCTCGATTTTGATGGTTATTTTTTAGGATATGGTTTTATAAACTCAAATTCAAAAATTCGCATTCGACTTATGTCTAGAAATAAGGGAACCATCATCAATTCAGACTTTCTTGAGAAAAGAATCCAGGATGCATGGAATTACAGAAAAGAAACTGTCGATATAAATAACTGTCGAATTATCTTTGGAGAAGCAGATTTTTTACCTGGTCTGGTTATCGACAAGTTTTCAGATATACTGGTTGTTGAATCACTAGCTCTTGGAATTGATAAAATGAAACTTGAAATTATTGATCTACTGAAAAAAATTCTTCAAAAAGATGAAATCATAATTCGAGGGGTTTATGAAAGAAGTGATGCAAAAGTCCGCTTACAAGAGGGTATGGAGCGCTTTAAAGGCTTTATAGGACCAGAATTTGATACCAAGGTAAAGATCGTTGAAAATCAGGTTACCTATCTTGTTGATGTAAAGGACGGGCAAAAAACAGGTTTCTTTCTTGATCAAAAATATAATCGAAAAGCTATCTGGAAACTGTGTAAAAACAAAAAAGTATTGGACTGCTTTACCCATACTGGCTCTTTTGCACTCAATGCAGGAAAAGCTGGCGCTAAAGAAGTTCTAGGTATCGATGCTTCTGAAATTGCTATTTTACAAGCCAAAGAAAATGCCATTCTAAATCAACTTGATCAAACTGTTCATTTTCAATGTGCAGATGTTTTTGATGTACTTCCAAAACTAGAAGCAGAACATGAACTTTTTGATGTGGTTATTTTAGATCCTCCTGCTTTTACAAAATCAAGAACTGCTACCAAAAATGCTGTAAAAGGTTATCGCGACATTAACATGAGAGGTCTCCGTTTAGTAAAAGATCAAGGTTACTTTGTCACTTGCTCCTGTTCTCATTTTATGGATCCTGAACTTTTTGCAAAAACCATAAAGGAATCGGCAAAAGCTTCCAAAAAAAGGTTGCGTCAGGTTGAGTTTCGTACCCAGTCTCCAGATCACCCTATCCTATGGGCTGCTGATGAAAGTTATTACTTGAAATTTTATATTTTCCAGGTTTGTATTGACCAATAAAAAAAACGGTTAAGTAAGTTTTCTTACTTAACCGTAATTATTTTTAAGCCTTGCATATCTTGAACCAAATTAGTTGCTCTATCAACTTCATCTGAATGAATCAGAAAGACAAAGACCAAACGTTCTTTTGATTCACTATTAAATATTCGCTTAAAAAAGCCACGTTCTTCCCAGTGAACAAAAAATGAAATTCTATTCTTATAAAAGATTTTTTCAAGTTTATCCTTTGTTTCCAAGTTATATACTCTGCAAAATGGGGTTTCATTATTGACCTTGGCCCCGGTAAAGGAAACTGTAGTGCTCATTATGCAACCTCCTATAAAACCATAAACAGATCAGGTCATGGACCTGATCCGCTATTTCTGCCGGCGATGGGACTTGAACCCATACGCGGTCACCCGCAACAGATTTTGAGTCTGCCTCGTCTGCCATTCCGACACGCCGGCTAGTTACGGTTGCTCTAAAACAACCGAACTTCATATTATCATATTAAACTAATTTTGACAATAGTTTTTGATTCTAAAAATTAAATTTTTGAAAGATTTCAAATTGATCAAATGTTTGGAAATAATCCTTAGGTGTTTCTGCTCTTCTTATCATTTGTACTGTTCCATCTTCTTTTAATAATAGTTCAGCTGATTTTAATTTTCCATTATAATTATATCCCATGGCATACCCATGAGCTCCAGTATCATGAATTGCCAGGTAATCTCCTATCTCAATTTTGGGCAACATACGATCTACTGCAAATTTATCGTTGTTTTCGCAAAGAGAGCCAGTTACATCGTATTTAAAATCAAGTGGTTGATCTTCTTTTCCAAGAACTGTGATGTGATGATATGCCCCATACATAGCCGGTCTCATCAAATCCACTGCTGATGAATCACAGCCAACATATTCTTTGTAAGTATGTTTTTCATGTTGAACCTTTGTTATCAAATGACCATATGGTCCCATCATATAGCGTCCAAGTTCTGTATAAATTGCTACATTACCCATTCCATTAGAAACCAGTACTTCTTCAAATGCATTTTTAACGCCTTCTCCAATTGCTTTGATATCATTGGCTTCTTGATCAGGTCTATAAGGGATACCAATTCCACCGGATAAATTAATGAATGTTATATTTGCTCCAGTTTCATTTTTCAGTTCCACTGCAAGTTCAAACAATATTTTTGCAAGCGTTGGGTAATACTCATTTGTCACTGTGTTGCTTGCTAAAAATGAATGTATCCCAAAATTCTTTACACCTTTTTCTTTTAGAATTTTAAATCCTTCAAATAATTGTTCTTTTGTAAATCCGTATTTTGCATCACCAGGATTATCCATAATGTTATTACTAATAGAAAAAAGTCCACCTGGATTAAATCTGCAGCTTAATGTTTCTGGCAAAGTCCCTAATACTTTTTCTAAAAAAGCAATGTGTGTAAAATCATCCAGATTAATCGTAGCACCTAATTTTGCTGCATAGGCAAATTCTTCTGCTGGAGTATCATTGGAAGAAAACATAATATCACTTCCAGTGATTCCCATAGCTTCTGACATCATAAGTTCCGTATAGGAAGAACAATCACATCCACAACCATACTCTCTTAAAATTTCCATTAAAAATGGATTGGGTGTTGCTTTAATTGCAAAATATTCTCGAAACCCTTCATTCCAGCTAAATGCTTCTTTTAAATTTTTAACATTCTCACGGATTCCCTTTTCATCATAAATATGGAAGGGTGTTGGATAAGTTTTTACTATTTCTTCAATTTTTTCTTTTGTAACAAATGGTTTTTTCATCATTTTAGTTTGTTCCTTTCATAACTTCAATTAATTTTATTTCATTTCTTAATGCGTCTTTTAAAACATTTACAAAATTTAACTGTCCTGAATATAAACAGGTATCGCTGGAAAGACCTTTTAATTCTCCTGTTAATGCAAATTTTGAATCTGCAATAAAACGAATTTGCTGTTCTTTGCATTCAGAGCCATAATAAATTACTCCTTCAACATCTGGCTCTCCATCCGTTATAACAACTACTTTGATTCCTTTTTTTACAGCTTCAGATAATAGATTGCTAAACTCTTTTAAGATTGTGACAGAAGCTGATATATAAATTCGTTCACTTGTGTGTTCTATCATATATGCAAGTTTATTCCATATATTTTTAGCTCCCTCTATTGTAATATATCCGTCGTTTGTCACTCTTTTTGTAATCATATTCGTTAATAAGTATTCCTTATCTTTTACTCTGGATCTTACATAATTATCACAAAACTCATCTATTAGAACAGCAACATACTTACTCGTATTTCCTTCAATTAAATGTGCAGCTCCTTTTTCTACTAACCCACTTAATCCACTATAAACATTCGATCTTGAAATACCAGTTTGCTTTGCCACTTCATACCCACTAAGTTCTGGGTATTCTAACAGGCATAAATATATGGTCGCTTCCTGTCTTGTTAAGTTAAACTCTTGCAACTTGTCAATTATGATACTACTTTTATCCATACCTATATCCTTTCGAAAAAGTTTTAGTGGTACTTTATAGGAACACTATAGCCTCGTATCTAAAATTTGTCAATACAAATTCAAAAAATGATAAAAGTTAATCATCTGCTTTTTTTAAAAAGTAAATCAGTATCAAACCAAAAAAACTTGCAGTTGCTGCAATAATAAAAGTAATACTTGTTCCATTCTCAATTCGTTGTAGACTTTTTGCTAAAAAAGGACAGCCAATTGAACTAATAGCATATCCCAGCATAATAAATCCATAATTAATACCATTATGATTACTACCAAAAAAATCCGAACACCATGGTACAAATAATCGTCCAAGTGTATTTATCACAGAAAGTAAAAAAACTCCCGATAATGCTAATTTGTCAGAAAGTCCTCTTTCCATTCCAAGAGAAAGAAGCATTGGATTAATTAGAAAATATGCTGGAACTGCAAACATCATGGAGCATGCAAGGATATAATATTGTTTTGTTTTTATCATTTCACTAGGCGTATAATGCTTTGTCTGTTTTTGCTGATTAAACATGGAAACTCCTATATGATAACTACCATTAGTCGCTCTCATAAACCATCCAAATATAAAGCATATAAAAAATAGAATTGATGCAACCAATGTCATAGACGATTGAAAACTTCCAACTTCTAGCTCTTGATAAGCAATCCTGTTCATAATAATTCCAAATAGACCAGAAGAACAAATTAAAAGACCTGTTGCCATACCTCTTTTATCTGGAAACCATTTTTGAATTGTTGCAAGCGATGTATTATAAGCAATTCCGCATCCAAGACTTGAAATAACTCCATAGGTTAATGATAGCAAATACACTCCATACATAGGCAATTCCATAAGTAAATTGTACAAAAATCTTTTTATGCACAAAAAAAGTTGCCAAGTTATATCCCTTGACAACTTTGTCTTATATCATTAATTTATATGATTTTCCAATCTATTTCTGCAACATTATGTTCCTTCAGATATTGATTGATTTTTGAAAAAGGTTTGCTTCCGAAAAAACCACGATAGGATGAAAGTGGGCTTGGATGTGTAGATTCTAAAATAAGATGTGCTTTATTTTTTAAAAGTTTTTTCTTTTTACCCGAAGGAGTTCCCCATAAAACAAATACCATAGGTTGTTCCAACTGATCCAAATAGGAAATAATATGGTCACTAAATATTTCCCATCCTTTATCTTTATGACTATTTGGCTCATGTTCTCGTACTGTAAATACAGTGTTTATTAGCAATACCCCTTGCTTGGCCCAAGAAATCAGATTCCCATGGGATGCGGCTTCTATTCCTAAATCTGTATAAAGTTCTTGGTAGATATTTTTTAAAGAAGGAGGTATTTTACAGTCCTTGCCCACAGAAAAGCAAAGACCATGAGCTTGATTTTCATTGTGATATGGGTCTTGACCTAAGATAACAACTTTCACATCGCAAACATTCGCAAATTGAAAAGCTGCAAAGATTTCTTCTTTTTTAGGGTAAACCGTAGCATGTTCATACTGTTCATTTACAAAGTTCATAAGCTGATTAAAATAAGTTTGTTTTACCTCATTAAGAATAACATCATCCCAGTCATTTCCTGGTAATGAAAATAGTTCGTTTTTTATCATAAACGTACCGAAACATCTTTTGACTGAAGATATTTCTTGACCTCACAAATTTCTAACTCTTTAAAGTGAAATAATGATGCTGCTAAAACAGCATCCGCTTTTCCATATTCTAATGCATCATAAAAATGTTCTAATTTTCCCGCTCCACCCGAAGCAATTACTGGTATTGAAACATTTTCTGAAACAACTTTGGTTAATTCAATATCATAACCATCTTTTGTTCCATCGCAATCCATACTAGTAAGCAAAATTTCACCTGCACCTAATTCTTCCGCTCGCTTTGCCCATTCAAGTACATCCATTTCCATATCAATGCGACCACCATTTTTATAAACATTCCAACCGGTGTTATCATCTCTTTTTTTTGCATCGATTGCAACAACTACACATTGACTACCAAATTTTTGTGAAGCTTCACGAATTAGCTCTGGATTCATAAGGGCTGCCGAATTAACAGCAACTTTATCTGCTCCTTCACGTAAAATAGCTTTAAAATCTTCAACTGTTCGTATTCCACCACCAACCGTAAATGGAATAAAAACCTTTTCTGCTACTTTACGAACCATATCTACTACCGTTTCCCTGGCATCTGATGAGGCTGTGATATCCAAAAAAACCAGCTCATCGGCACCTGCTTTATCATATGCTTCCGCGGCTTCAACAGGATCTCCCGCATCCTGTAAATTCAGAAAATTCACGCCTTTAACCACGCGTCCATTGTGAACGTCCAAACATGGAATTACTCGTTTTGTGTGCATCTCGTACTCCTTCTCAAATTATAATGAAATAAAATTCTGTAATATTTTCAAACCAATATGGGAGCTCTTTTCAGGATGAAACTGACAGGCAAACACATTATTGTATTCTATTGCTGCTTCAATTGTGCATCCATAATCACTGGTAGCCGTAACAATTGATTTATCATCAGCTTGTAGATAAAATGAGTGAACAAAGTAAACATATGGATGACTTGGAAGTGTTTGAAATAATGTGCCCTTCTTCTGAAAATCCAAAGAATTCCAACCCATATGTGGGATTTTTAATTGTTGATTCTTAGGTATTTTTACTATCTTACCTTTTAAAACAGACAAGCCAGGGACATCTGGGCTTTCCTCGCTGCTTTCAAATAAAAGTTGCATTCCTAAACAAATTCCTAAAAACGGAGTCCCTTTTTTAATCACTTCATGAATTACGGTTTCCAATCCATACTTACGAATATTTATCATGGAATCTCCAAACGATCCAACTCCTGGTAAAATAACTTTCGAAGCAGATAACAAAACATCTCTATCTCTTGTTAATACAACATCTTCACCAAGTAAAATAAGTGCTTTTTCAACACTTTTAATATTTCCAGCATCATAGTCGATAATTGCAATCATGTTATACCCCTATCTTACTTTCAAATTTTTCTCAATTTTGATTGATACTTTCTAATGTTTCATCGGCCATTTCTGCCTCTTCTGGAAGAATATTATCAAATGTTACAGGTTCCATTTCCTCTTTTACAGGTTCCATAACAAGTTTATAATCTTCTCCATTAACAATTGCTTCCAGACATAAACTATACCTATAATTGCTTAGAGATAATATCTGATATGCATCTTCTGTAGTTAATTGATACTCCAATAGAATGGATTCTATGTCTTCAAACTGTAAATTCAATTCCTCTTGAATTCCTAGTTCTTCAGCTGTACTATAAAGTTCCTCATACTTAAGGACACCTTCCATTAATGCATTCAAAGCATTTAATGGCATATCCATTTTTATATAATTATGATAAGAGTCTATTTTTCTTTGCATTTCAAGAAAAATACCTGATTTACGAAACATAATAGTGTCACTTGCATTTAATTTTTTATCATATAACAGGAAATATGTTTCTTCATAATCTTCCTCATAAAAGGAAGCCCTTGCACGATTAAAGTCCAAAATCTGTGGAATTAAATTTACACTTATCATAACTATCACAAAAAAAGTAGCGCAAGATAAAATAATAAAAATAAGTGTATTTTTTGCTATTTTTTTCTGCGGAGGTTCTTTCTGATCCGTACTATCTTTAACCTTTTTAACCTTTGGAGTCTTTGGCTCTTTTTTTTCTTTCTTTTGCTTAGGCTCTTTGGTCTTTTTCTCTTTTTTCTCTTTTTTTCCTTTGGCTTTCTTTTTGTCTGCTTCTTCCAGTTCCTTTAAAATTTGATCATTTTCATCCAACGGAATAATTTCTTCTGAAGGTTTGGTAACATCATCTTCTTCAAATAATAAACTTATAATTTTATGAAAAAAACTTCCACCTTGTTTTTTTTGCTTGTCTTTTATACTTGATGATTCCTCTGATGTCAGCATTTCATCTGAAATTTCATCCTGCTCATCTAGGGCTTCTGTTTTCTTTCCTTTTTTATTTTTTTTCTCTTTTTTTTCTTTCTTATCAGCCTTTTCTTTTTTTTCTTTAACTATTTTATTTTGATTTTCTTCCTCAGATTTATTTGCAGCTTCTAGTAAACTATTCAGTTCATCTCCTACATCAATAATTTCTTGATTTTCTGGAAGTGAGTCAGCAAATATATCAAAAGCATCATTTTTACTTGGCTGATTAGAAGTTCCTTCACCATCTTGCATGTTGCTTTCTAAAAAGGAAAACATATCTTCATCCGAAACGGATTCATTGTCATTCTTCTTTAACAAATTGCTGATTTCAGTTAATTCATCATCTTCTGTCATAAGATCAAGTAAATCAGTGAGATCTTCAGTTTCTGGATTTTGATCGGTATTCTCTACCTCATCAAACTTAAACATCGAAGGGTCTTCTGCATCATTTTCTTCTATAGAAAACACTTCCTCATGATCCTGTTCTGATTGTTCCAATGAATCTAATAACTGTTGAAGATCATCAGATACTCCAATGTCTTGATCTTCCATCTCTTGATCCTCAATATCTTGATCCTCAATAGCATCATCTGAATTACTATCCAGAAAAGAATTATTAATCGATTTAAGTAATTGGTCTAAATATTCTTCATCAGAACTCATGAAACACCTCCAAATTCTATTACTATTTAACATTTTATCATAGAAGTAACATGAATTCAATTTGAATTCTTTTTTGATAAAGTCTATCTTAACTATTATTATTTACTATTTAAATATTCTATACTATTCTGACTAATACTTTTTGATCGTTCTTTTATTTCTTTGACGATTTGAGGTAATCTATGGTGCACTCTAATAAAATAGGACTTTTGATTGTAAAAAGCTACTTTTTCAAATGGAAATCGAATTACCTGTGGGTACTCTAGCCCTACACCTAGTTCTAATATAAGTAATTTCTTATTTAAGGTTTTTTGTAACCAGATTTGATACGCATTCCAATTATCCAGATAACGCACTTCAACATAATTGTTTTTTTGGTAGTAGTTAAATCTCAGTTTCTTTCCACATTTTGGACAAATGTATTTGCCTTTTTTATAATTTTCAAGGATATTTTCCGTACCAGATTCTTGTTCAAACACATAATTACTTTTGTATAAATCCTCACAACATGCATTTTTACACTGTAGGTATTCCAAATCTCCCATTGGACATACAATTCGTTCTTCTTGAATACCAATTTGATGAATGAATCCATGTTTTGTCATATCAACAATAAAATAGTTTGAATTTTCCACTAAACTTTTCACCTGTTGATATGCTTTCAGAATCGTTTCATTTTCTATAGAATTTTCTTGTTTTTTATGAATATATTGAACATCTCTTTTAAAGATACTGTCCTCATCCTGAAGATCACATTCAATATTATCAAATTCAAATTCTAAACCAATACCAATTAAGACACATTCTGCTTGCTGTATTTTTTCTTGTAATTCTTTAAGATTTGTATTCATATTTCTGTTACTCCATATTTTTTTCTAATAGAAAAGCCGGGAATCCCCGGCTCATCTACCTTAATTTTTATTTATTTAAAACAAGTTGATCAATTAATTTAACTAAATTTCCAATTTCAGGTTTTGATAACTGTCCATCTGCACCTAAAGATTCACCTTTTCTTCGCATTTCCTCATTCACGAGTGAGGAAAATATAACAACGGGAATATCCTTCGTATCATCGTCAGACTTAATTAATTTTGTCAATCGATGTCCATCCATAATAGGCATCTCAATATCTGTTATAACACACTTTACGTGCAAATCAAGTGTCCCTTTTCTCTTACAATCTTCTATTATATTCCAAGCTTCCTGACCATTTTCTGTATGGATTAAATTATGATATCCTGCTTTTTTTAAAGAATCAACAATTAACTTATTCAAAAGCACAGAATCTTCTGCTATTAAAATAGGAACATCATTTCTTTCGCGGTCACCCATTTCATCAAGTTGGGTAACTCTCAAACCAGTTTCTGGATTAATATCTGAAACTATTTTCTCAAAATCCAAAATAATTATTAATTTATTGTCTAACTTAATAATACCTGTTGATATACTATCTTCTGTTGTAGAAACGGTTGTATCTGGTTTAATAATATCGCCCCAGGAAACTCTATGAATTCCAACTACTGTATCAACATGAAAAGCAATATTTAATTTATTAAAATTAGTAACAATAAATAAGCCTGTAGGCTGTGATTCACCTCTTTGTAAACAATTCTTCAAATCTATTGCTGTAATCATGATATCTCTCGGCATAAAAATACCTTCAATACTTGGATGTGCATTTGGTACTGGAGTTACTGCCTGATAAGGAATAATTTCACGAATTTTTGCAACATTTATTCCATAAGAATTGCCATTCAAAGTAAATTCTAATACTTCTAATTCATTTGTACCATTTTCTAATAAAATCTTTGAATCCATGTTATCACCTCTCACGTTACCAATATATTTCTTTTCTTATAGAAACAAATTTAGTATAACATAAAAATAAATAAAATCATATATAAAAAACAAATTTACAAATGATTTTTTATTATAATATACAATTCTAACAATTTAAAATACAAAACAAAAAAACCAATCAAAATGATTGGTATCATAATTATTTCAATTTTGCTTATACCTTCAAAACCGAACACTGAAATTTCTCTTAGAAGTTTGTTTCATCCTTGCGTATCAAAGCACAAGATCTCTCTTGTTTCTTTGGATAAGCCCTCGACCGATTAGTAACCATCAGCTGAATGCATTGCTGCACTTACACCTTGGCCCTATCTACCTCGTCGTCTTCAAGGGGTCTTACTAATTGGGATATCTCATCTTGAGGGGGGCTTCACGCTTAGATGCCTTCAGCGTTTATCCCGTCCGAACTTGGCTACTCTGCGATGGTATTGGTTACCAACAGATACACCAGTGGTTCGTCCACCCCGGTCCTCTCGTACTAAGGGCAGCTCCTCTCAAATATCCTACGCCTACGCCGGATAGGGACCGA
>CANRGO010000022.1 GCA_947630125.1 uncultured Lachnospiraceae bacterium
GGAACCTGGTTCTTTTGTACGATCCAATACAGAAATCTGTGTAACTGTTTCAGGAATAGCACTTAAAAATGCTTCCTTTGAAAAAGGACGATATAAACGAACTTTTACCAAGCCCACTTTTTGCCCATTTGCATTTAAGAAATCAATGGTTTCTTCAATGGTTTCACATACAGAACCCATAGCAATGATGACATGAGTTGCATCAGGAGCGCCGTAGTAGTTAAATAATTTATAATCAGTTCCAATTTTTGCATTCACTTTGTCCATATAGTCCTGAACGATTCCTGGCATTGCTTCATAGAATGGGTTTGCTGCTTCTTTTGCCTGGAAAAATACGTCAGGATTCTGAGCAGAGCCCATAATCTTAGGACTGCTTGGATTCAATGCATTTTTACGGAATCTGCGAATGGCATCCATATCTACCATATCTTTTAAATCTTCGTAATCCCAAACGCTGATTTTCTGCATTTCATGAGAAGTACGGAACCCGTCAAAAAAGTTAATAAATGGAAGTCTTCCTTTGATACTAGCACAATGTGCGACAGGTGTTAAATCCATAACTTCCTGAACACTACCGCTTGCCAGCATGGCAGCACC
Organism: uncultured Lachnospiraceae bacterium; assembly: GCA_947630125.1. Taxonomy (GTDB): domain Bacteria; phylum Bacillota; class Clostridia; order Lachnospirales; family Lachnospiraceae; genus CANRGO01. Next base: position 598 of record CANRGO010000022.1, read on the forward strand.
AATCTGGCGACAAGCGTACACATCAGAATGATCTCCAAAAATAGAAAGTGCATGGGTAGCAATGGTTCTGGCAGCTACGTTGAATACACCAGGAAGTAATTCCCCTGTAATTTTATAGATATTTGGAATCATCAGTAAAAGTCCCTGAGATGCAGTAAATGTTGTTGTTAAAGCACCTGCTGTAAGAGCACCATGTACGGTACCAGCAGCGCCTGCCTCGGATTGAAGTTCTGTAACCTTAACGGTTTGTCCGAAGATGTTCTTGCGGCCCATCATCGCCCATTGGTCTGTAACTTCTGCCATAGGTGTGGATGGAGTGATAGGATAGATAGCAGCTACATCGGTAAATGCATAGGATGCATGAGCAGCAGCCTGATTACCATCCATAGTTAATTTTTGTCTGGTCATTTCTTTTCTCCTTTTCTTTACATTTTTCTTTGATATTGATCAGATATCGGTGAATTGGTTTGGAAAAAATGTTGACAGATTGTTTCTGAGATTATTGGTATCGTAACCTAAAAAACAAAGTCTGAACTGATAACATTATATCATAAAGATTTTTTAAATAACATACAAAGGTTAAAATCCGATTAAAATTTCAGAAAATAATTATAAAAATTTTATCACTTTCTTACATAAAAATGGTTGACATCGCATATTCTATTAGGAATCTTGTAGTGTGAATGAAAAGAATGTGATAAAATGTCTCGAGAGGGTAACGACATGAATATTTTATTACTAATCGGGGTTTTTGTATTATTATTTTTTGGGGTAAAAAGACAGCAATCAAAAGAAGAATTCTTCAGCCTGGAGGTTGCGAAGGGGTTACAGGGAGTATCAGCCATATTTATTATTCTTCATCATGGCAGTCAGTTATTAAACAGACAAAGAGAATTTCCAGGTGCTATTAATATACTGGAAAATGCAGGCGTATTTTTTGTAGGAGTTTTCTTTTTTTGTTCGGGTTATGGCTTGCTTAAAAGTTTAAAAACAAAGGAAAATTATCTAAAAGGATTTCTGAAAAAGAGATATCTGACAATTTTTATTCCATATTATGGAATCAATCTGATTTATCTGGTCTATTTTTTAAGTCAGAAAACAAGTTATACAACAATCGAATGGATACAATATGTAACGGGCATCAGAATGATTAACACCAATGCCTGGTATGTGATATCCATTGCATTTTTCTATCTGATTTTTTATTTGGCATTTCGCTTTTTTAAGGAAAAATGGCTTTCCTACTCGTTCCTTGTAATAGTTATGGTGCTTTACATTGTCACAGGTATTTACAGGGGCCATGGAGATGGAAGTTACTTTTTACAGGGAGAATGGTGGTATATTACGTGTCCTCTCCTCGTTGTGGGTATGTTATTTGTGGAATTTGAGGAAAAAATACTTGCCTTTGTGCACAAACTGTATTATCCTTTGCTTATTTTATTGGGTGCATCATTCTATTATATTAATATAGAATCTCTCAAAATCCAGGGTAAATACGGTTACTGGGCAGAATATCGTGGGGGTGATGGGATTAAAGAGAGATTTTTAACCCTGCCCATTCATGTACTGACTGTCTTTTTGTTTGTACTGACAGTGGTTGTATTTACGATGAAGTTTAAAGTAGGAAATCGTCTATCCATTTTTCTGGGAGAGATTTCCATTGAAATTTATTTGGTCCATCAAGTGTTTTATATGATGTTTCGCAGTTCGTTTCTTTATATTAAGAATCAGACTTTATTTTTAACAGCTGTGATTTTTGCAGGTATTATAACTGCTGCTTTATTACATTTCTTATTTGAACGTATTAAACAGCTTGGTCGAAAGAAAGATGGTACTGTATCATGTCTTCAAGAAAACAAAAAGACAACTTTTTAAAGCAGGCTGGGATTCTGGCAATTGCAGGAATTATTTGTCGAATCATAGGAATTTTATATCGTAGTCCCCTTACTAGTATTATTGGAGATGAAGGAAATGGTTTGTATTCGGATGCAATCAATGCGTACACCATTATTTTATTGATTTCTTCCTATAGTATTCCTTCTGCGGTAAGTAAAATTATTTCGCAGAAATTAAAGTTAAAAGAATATCAGAATGCACAGCGAATATTTCGAGCAGTTCTGCTTTATGTCATAATCATAGGTGCACTTGCCAGTGGGCTGACTTGTTTTCTGGCAAAATATCTGGTGCTCGAAAATTCTGTTTTGGTTTTAAAAGTATTTGCACCAACCATCTTCCTCTCAGGAATATTGGGAGTTTTAAGAGGTTACTTTCAAGCCAATAAAACCATGTTACAGACTTCCATTTCACAGATTGCCGAGCAAATATTAAATGCAGTTGTTAGTATTCTGGCTGCATATTTGCTGGTGCAGACTGTGACAGGGAAGGACAGTACCACCATTGCAATTTATGGGGCTGCAGGAAGTGCCATTGGTACAGGGGTCGGAGTTCTGACAGCGCTGTTGTTTATGATCTTTGTGTATCTGCTTAATATCGGAGTGATTAAAAAAAGGCTGCAAAGAGATAAAACCCCAAGCAATCAGCTGGAATCTTATGGAGATATTTCTAAAATGATTGTGCTTGTGGTGACACCCTTTATTCTAAGCACTGCGATTTATAACGTAACAACTATTCTGAATCAAAGTATATATAAATTTGCGGCAGCCTCTTGGTGGGGATATGATCAAAAAGCTATCGCAACAACCTTTGGTGTATACAGTGGAAAAGCAGTGGTTATCTCAAATGTTCCAATTGCACTGGCTACATCTTTGGCAGCAGCTTTGATTCCCAGTATCTCTGGAGCATATGCACAAGATAAGTTACAGGAATGCAGGATGAAAGTGCAAACTGCCACGAAAACGGTATTGCTTATATCCATTCCATCAGCAGTTGGGCTTTTTGCTTTGGCTGAGCCCATAACAAAAGTACTGTTTCCACAGGTCGAATCCTTAGAACTTGCTTCCAACTTGCTTGCTGTGTTAAGTATTTCTGTTGTATTTTTTGGTCTTAGTACACTTACCAATGCAGTGTTGCAGGGAATTGGGAAAGCCTCCAGGCCAGTGACCAATGCTGCAGTTGCTTTACTTTTTCAAACCATAATCTTAGTAACTTTGCTTTATTATACTGATTTAGGAGTATTCGCACTGGCGATTGCAAATATTATGTACTCTTTGCTGATGTGCATATTCAATCAGGCATCTGTAAAACGCTTTTTGCAGATGAAACAACAAATTATCAAAAGTTATCTTCTTCCGAGTCTGGCAGCAGCAATTATGGGAGCAGCAGCATACGGAGTCTATACAGGTATCTATCTTCTTACAGATAGAAATCTAATAAGTCTGATATGTGCAATTTTAATTGCCGTTCTGGTCTATGGATTTTTATTACTGGTATTTAAAATTTTTACAAAAGAAGAGTTACAACAGATACCAAAGGGAAATACAGTCATTAAAATTGCCGAGAAAATGCACCTGATATAAGGAGGTGTATTTTTTTGCACTATTTTATACAATTCCTATTGACATAGTATGAATAGTATATTATGATTTTGATAATTTATTAAGAACCATAATAAATGCTTATAAAAAAGTATTTTAAGGAATATAAAAAAAGAAATGGAGAATATGCAGATGGGAAATTCGTACAACAAGAAAAAAAGAGAAGACAGAGTGTTAAAATTTGAAACATTGCAGTTACACGTAGGCCAGGAGAATCCAGATCCAGTAACAGATGCCAGAGCAGTTCCGATTTATCAATCCACATCCTTTGTATTTAAAAACAGTGCCCAGGCAGCAGCTCGTTTTCATTTAGAAGAAGGGGGAAATATCTATGGAAGACTAACCAATCCAACCCAGGATGTATTTGAACAGAGAATTGCAAAATTGGAAGGTGGCGTTGCAGCTCTTGGAGTTGCTTCCGGTGCTGCAGCTGTTTCCTACACCATTCAGAATCTTGCTCAGAATGGAGACCATATTGTTTCTGCCAATAATATTTATGGTGGAACTTATAATTTACTTGCACATACCCTTCCTACCTATGGAATCACCACATCCTTTGTGGATCCATTTGCAGAAGGTGCCATTGAAGCAGCAATTCAAGAGAATACAAAAGCAGTGTTCATTGAAGTCTTAGGAAATCCGAAATCAGAAGTGATTGACATCGAGGCTATTGCGGCGATTGCTCACAAACATAAAATCCCATTAGTAATTGATAATACCTTTGCCACTCCTTATCTTGTTCGTCCTATTGAATATGGAGCAGACATCGTGGTACATTCCGCTACAAAATTTATCGGTGGACATGGAACCACAATTGGTGGAGTAATTGTGGACAGTGGTAAGTTTGACTGGGAAGCAAGTGGAAAATTCCCTTCCCTTACAGAACCAAATCCAAGTTATCATGGAGTATCTTTTACCAAAGCTGTTGGGCCTGCTGCTTTTGTAACGAAAATCAGAGCGATTTTACTTCGTGACACAGGTGCTACCTTATCACCTTTCCATGCCTTCTTCTTTTTACAGGGCCTTGAAACTCTCTCTCTCAGAGTGGAACGTCATGTAGAAAATGCACTAAAAGTTGTAAAGTTTTTAAGTGCGCATCCACAAGTGGAAGCAGTGCATCATCCATCCGTTGATACAAATCCTGTTCAACAGGCTTTATATAAAAAGTATTTCCCAAATGGCGGCGGTTCTATTTTTACCTTTGAGATCAAGGGAGACGCAAAAAAAGCCCAGGATTTTATTGATAATCTGGAACTATTTTCCTTACTAGCAAATGTAGCGGATGTGAAGTCTCTGGTTATTCATCCAGCAAGCACTACCCACTCTCAGTTAACAGAAGAGGAATTAAAAGAACAGGGAATCAAACCAAATACCATTCGTCTGAGTATTGGTACAGAAAATATACAGGATATCTTAGAAGATTTGGAAGAAGCATTTCGCACGGTAGAATAACAAAAAAAGATGTTCTGTTGTCTTAACAACAGAACATCCCACTTCCTCCAGTACAAAAAGAACAAATTAAATTGGCAACACATAGCTTGAAACAAAGACCATCCCCATTGGCAGAGGACTGCTGATAGGGGTTTTGTCTTGTCTGGTACCAATTACCACCAAATTCCATTTGCTGTAGTAACATACGATAATTGCTATTATCTGGTTCTAAAGATACAGCTTTTCTTGCCTGCTCTAAAGCAATGACATTATTACCAAGTCCAGAATTAGCGATAGCACTATAATAAAACCAGAGAGCAGTATGATCACGAATACCAGAAAGAACATTCAGCGCTTCTCGATAATGTTGACCCTTCAGATAATTAGCCGCTGCCATCATATGAAGAGAATATTCATCGGTATTCTGACTGCTGTGTCGATTCTGATAGTTGCCAAAGTCTGAAAAACCACCAAAGCCTCCAAAGTTGCCATAACCACTGGCACCTTGCTCTTTTTCTTTCATAATCTGCTCATAAGCCTGCTGTATGTTCTTAAACATCTCCTCGGCCTGTGCCTGATTTGGGTTGTTCATATTTGCATCCGGGTGATACTTTCGGCTTAGGGAACGATATGCCTTCTTGATTTCTTCATCCGTTGCTGTTCTGGAAATACCAAGAACCTGATAGGGATCATACATTGTCTTTTAAGTCCTTCCTATTTTTTGATACACTTTCAAATCTGCACCAGACACCAGAATAAATAATATTACGTAATATTTCTACGTGCTGGATAATTGGTAGTTTTTCAAATTCTTTGGAGCATTCAGCCATCATCATGGTCAAGATCATACGACAGCTTTCCTGAAAATCTTCTTCTTGGTAACGATTTAAAAAAGGATTGTAATTTTTATCCTTAAGATCTTTCTCAATATCTTCATAAGCATCCATTAAATAGATAAATTTTCCTAGGTAAAATCCAATTTTTCGAAGGGAAGTCTCCCATTCATCGGTCTTGTAAGCAAATAATTCTGCCATAATTTCACCGAAATAACCAGAAATCAAATCAATATTTTCTTCGTGATCAGCTTCACATAAGTGTATCTTCTCTAAGTAAGAGCTTACTTTACGTGCTTTTCTAGGATATTTTCGCTCGATTTGGGACTGCTCTTTTCTTAGGAAAGCTGCAAAAGTTCTGCTGGTAATTTTCCTCTCATCCTTCCAGTCATCCATGGCCTTATAATAAGAGAGCATGATATTCATATCTGCTACATAATCTGTGATTTCATTCATGGATGTGGGATGTTTTTCAAAAGGATGAGCAATACAGGTTGTCTGGTCTTGTTTCGTATCTGGTTCATATAAGCCAGTGAGTAGAAGAATCAAAAAAGTCATATCAAAACTTAAGGTGACTTGTCCCTTCAAGCCATAATGATCCCTTAGGCTTCGGCAAAGACCGCAGTAATAGGAACGATATGTTTCAAATTCTTTTACCTTCATTTCTGGTTTATTTATAAGGACATAACCAAACATCGCTAGCTCCTCTTTTGAAACCTGGTTCCACACTTCTGGCAGCGAATTTCAATCATTCCTTTTCCCTTTGGAACTTTGATTTTCTGCTTACAGCTTGGACAGGTATAGATGTGATGGGTTTTTCGTAACGTAAATGCTTTTTTCTGTTGATTGAAAAAAGCTCTGATTTTTTGTGTGTGCTTTAAGAGAAACTGATTTTCTCTGTATCTGGCTGGAATGTTTCTGGAAAACATACGAAAATAAGCGAGAAATAAGGCAATCAGTGAAATCCAATAAAGAATCTGACTTTGAACAAAGGTAGAGGCTATCATAGTTAGAATTGCAATAGCAAGTAGTCCCTTGTTTAAACTATCAACGCCATATCTTCCCTGCATAAAATTAAGGATTCCTCGTGTAAATTTGTTTTTCATAAAAACACCATTCTGTATGCTTCGAACATACCTTCATTCGATGGACACGAAATATTTATCCATCTAGTTCACTACTGTTATCATTATAGAGTAACCAAAGCAAATTGCAATTAACCACCACCAAAAAAAGTCTAAAGAAAGTGTAAATAATTATGGATTTTTTGGTACTTTCAAACAATTATTCCGATAGGATTTGGGGGGAAGGCCTGTTGTTTTTTTGAAGGTCTTAGAAAAATGATGACCACAGGAAAACCCAAGACTGTTTCCAATTTGCACGATGGTTTGATCTGTTTCCATTAATAGTACTTTGGCATGTTCCATTTTTTCCTGTAGCAAGTAGTGTTTTAAACCCATGCCTTTTTGTTTTTTAAACACGGAAGAAAGGTACTTTTCATGATATCCAAAGAAATCTGCTAAGGAAGTAACACTGATATTTTCCATGGGATGATAGGAAATATAATCTGTAATGGAGGTGCATAGACGTTCATGGTAGGTGTGAAGATCCTGTTTTTGCCTGGATTTCGTTTGCTGACATTGATGATATAACTCCAAAAGAATACAGGTTAATAGATAGTCAGAGGTCAATGGATCTTGATATCTACGGGCAGCATCCTGCAATTGGTGTAGTAAAACGATCAGTCGATCAGGGTATTCAATCAGTTGCTGCTGAGGGATTTCATAAGCCTTTTGATTATCTTCTGAGGTTGGTAGTTCAAAATGAAGCCAGTAAAAAGAGCAGTCGCTTGGGAGATAGCCCTGTTGTTTCGTGGTTTTTTCCATCAGCAAGTATTCGCCCTTGTTCACCTCATAACGTTTTTCGTGATCTTCAATATATAAGCAACCTCTTGTAACAAGAAATAGTTCATAATCAGTTAGTTCCCGACTCATATGGATCCAGTCTTTGGAAGGAGATTCGAATTGACCGCTCCAATGATAGGAGGCTGGTTTTTCTAAATATAGTATCATCTTACTTTTTTACCCCTTTCGAAACTTAATGACATTTACAGAAGTATATGGATTTGATAGCATAAATACAGACTTCTAATAGGTTTATTTTACTGGGAATGTGAAATAAATACAAGGGACCTTGTAGAAAGAAGAGAAAAACAGACACATAACATGGATGTTAAAAAATAAAAGGGTTAAAAGGGAAGGGATACGATGGATCAAAAAAATTTTAGTGCTTCTATTGCATTACGAAATGTTCAGGTAACAGATACTTTTTGGAAAAAGGAATTGGAATTGGTTCGAAAAGAGGTGATTCCCTATCAATGGGATGCTTTGAATGATCGGATTGAAGGTGCCGAGAAAAGTTATTGTATGAGAAACTTTAAATTAGCAGGAGAAGTCAATCGCAAAAGACGTGCACTTGGAACTTCTTATCAGGAAGTAACGTATCCTACCAATCAGTGGGTCACCTTTCCTGATCCAGAGAAAGAGCTGGAAGAACGTTTTTATGGCTGGTATTTTCAAGACAGTGATTTTGCAAAATGGATAGAAGCGGTTGCCTATTCTCTGACCCAGTATCCAGATAAAGCGTTGGAAGAGTTGGCAGACAGCGCGATAGATCAGGTAGTGGAGGCACAGCTGGAGAATGGTTATCTGAATACCCATTATGGAATCAATGACCCTAAAAATGCGTTTACGAATTTACGAGATGCTCATGAATTATATTGCTTTGGACATTTGGTTGAGGGTGCTCTGGCCTATTATGAAGCCACCGGTAAGACCAAATTATTAAATGCAGTAGAACGCTATGCAGATTATATTGGAACAGTTTTTGGTCTGGAAGAAGATAAGAAAAAGGGCTATCCAGGTCATGAAATCGTAGAAATGGCGTTATGTAAACTTTATGAAGTGACGAAAAAACAGCAATACCTGGATTTGGCCACATTTTTTGTAGAAGAAAGAGGGAAAAGACCCTACTATTTTGACCTGGAACATCCAGAAGAGAAGCCAGCAAAAGAAGGGGAACTGAAATTCTTTTACAATCAGGCCCATGCTCCTGTGAGAGAACAAAAAGATGCAACGGGTCATGCGGTTCGAGCGGTTTATTTATACAGTGGGATGGCAGATTTGGCAAGACTTACCCAGGATGAAAGTTTATTTGCTGCCTGTGAAACGCTTTGGAATGATATTACTCAGAAAAAAATGTATCTGACTGGCGGCATTGGCTCCACACATTTAGGAGAAGCCTTTACCTTTCCCTTTGATTTACCCAACGATACAGCGTATGCAGAAACCTGTGCTTCCATTGGATTGGTATTTTTTGCCAGAAGAATGCTGGAAATGAATCCAGACAGCAAATATGCTGATGTGATGGAACTTGCCTTATACAATGGGATTTTAAGTGGCATGGCACAGGATGGAAAAAGTTTCTTCTATGTGAATCCCTTGGAAGTTGATGTTGAGGCCTGTAAAAAAGATGAACGCAAACACCATGTGAAACATCAGCGTCAAAAATGGTTTGGCTGCGCCTGCTGTCCTCCAAACATTGCAAGAATGATAAGTTCCGTAGCAGCCTATGCCTTTACAGAAAATGCAACTACCTTGTGGTTCCACCTTTATATGGGAGCAAATCTTACGAAAGTTGTAAAAACGCAGGACAAAACCACTTCCCTACACATTCAAGTTGAATCCCAGTTTCCTTGGAGCGGAGAGGTTCTTATAAAAGTTCGTCCAGAAGAACCAGTGGAAGCCACCATGGCATTTCGCATACCAGCCTGGTGCAAACATTTTCCGATACCGGAAGAATTAAAAGCAATCGCGACGATTCAAAAAGGCTATCTATATCTAACCAAAGTATGGGAAAAAGAAGAGGAAATCAAACTTGATTTCCCAATGGAAACCCAGTATTTGAGAGCCCATACCGGTGTAAAAGAAGATCTTGGCAGGCTGGCAATCAAACGTGGTCCAGTTGTGTATTGTGCCGAGGAGATTGATAACAGTACGGATTTAAAGGCGTATTTTATCAATCCAAAAAAGGAAATCATAAGAAAAACTGTGAACTTACAGGGAGAAGAACTTGTGATGCTGGAAGTGGCTTGCAAGAAAATGAAAGCCGATGAGCAGCAGGAAGCTCTCTATCAGGAGGTTACAGGAACTTCTTTTGATGAATTAATGGAAGAAGCTACTCTTAAACTAGTGCCATATTATTTCTGGGGAAATCGTGGAGAAGGGAATATGACTGTTTGGTTGGGGATGAGGTAGAGGATTTGTTTCATGGTGATAAGTAATTAACACAATCTTTATAAAGAGTTTCTTTTCAATCCAGCAGATATTGTCTATAATATAACTTATCAGAAGGGAATCAAGCAGCTGCGAAGCAGACATTTGATTTCACCTGATAAGTTAACGAGTAATCGCCAGATTACGAGTTTATCAGAAGTGCATTTTGCTTCTCATAATATGAAAAAAGGATAGGAGGCGACTGTATGTGTACACAAAGTGAATTAAATACTATTACAAAGCTGATTGCAAAGATTTATCGTGAATGCTATGGTGAGAATTTGGTTTCGGTATATTTATATGGCTCCTATGCGAGAAATGATAATGATAACCAGTCAGACATAGACATGGTAGCTATCGTGGATGAGTCAAGAGAACAGGCAGAAAAGATATTAAAGCGAGTTTGGGATGAATCTTTTGAAGTTGCCTATGAATATGATATCGTAATTTCGCCAACAGTAATCCCACAGGCAGAGTTTGAAAAAATGAAGAATGATTTACCGTATTATAGAAATATTATGAACGAAGGGGTGAGAATCAGTGCATAACGAAACGCAGATTAGATTAGCTAAGCATAGATTAGAAACTGCAGAAGAAAAATTGAGGGCATGTAGATTACTCTTGTCAGCTGGACTTTATAAGGATTCTATTGGTCGTTCTTATTATGCAATTTTTTTGGCAACAAGAGCTGTACTTGCGCTAGATAGTAAAGACTTTTCGAAACATGCCGGTGTGATTGCCTGTTTTCATAAGGATTATGTGAAAGAAGGAGCCTTTGACAAGCAATATTCAAAGATTATTATGGAAGCATTCCAAATCAGAAATAAGAGCGATTATGATGATTACTATATTGTATCAAAGACTGATGCAGAGGAACAATTAGAGAAAGCTGTAATTTTTTTAAATGAGATGAGAAAGTATATAATTGAAGAAATCAAATCGACACCCTATACTCTTCAAAAGAAGTAATTAGAGATTAACTAATAACAAAAAAGCCGAGCACCAATTTTCAATATAAAAATCGGAACTCGGCTTATTATTTTTTTTTATATAATTACTTCGTCACTTCTTCCAATAATTCAAAATAATTCTCAAAGGTCTTGCTGCAACAGCCAGGATTTTTGATTTCTACCCCTTCAACTTTTAACCCTACCAGAGCAAAAGCCATAGCCATACGATGATCTTCGTAGGTTTCAATTACTGCAGGACCCATAGGGCCTGGGTAAATGGTGATATCTTCAAAATTATTTCCGATTTCACAGCGAATCCCTAGTTTATGAAGTTCATTACAGATTGCTTCCATACGGTTGGATTCCTGAAAGCGGATATGAGACACGTTTTGGATGCAGGTTTTTGAAGTTGCAAAAGCAGCAACCACAGCCATGGTCATGGTCTGATCTGAAAAATCTTTCATGGAAAGTGTGATACCTGGATAACTGTCGATGGTTCCATCCACCATGATACCTTCTGGTAAGTGGTGCAAAGTGCAACCAAGGTTTTCTAATACCGAGAGGAATTGAATGTCCCCCTGTAAAGAGTGGGCATGCACATTTTTAACGGTTACTTTTGTTTTTAGTAAAGGAGCCATAGCATAAAAATAGCATGCTCCGGATAAATCTGGTTCAATCACATAGGTTGCCAGTGAAAACTGATTGCTATAGGCAACGTGGCAGACATTATCTTCTTTGGTAAAAGGAATACCAAATTGTTTCATCATTTCCAGTGTGATTTTTATATAGGAGCCTTCGGTTCTGCTTCCTTCCATAACAAGGGTTAAGCCATCTTTTAAAAGAACCGCACTCATAAGGAGGGCTGAAGCGAACTGACTACTGATGTCGGTGTTGATGTGAATTTCTTCTGGACTTAAAGACTTGGACTCAAGTTCGAAAGGAAAATGTCCTTCTTTTTCAAGAAAACGAATGGTGACACCAATGCTTTTTAAAACAGATAGCAAGGGTTCCATAGGTCTTTTTTTCATTTGTTCGGAAGAATTTAATCGGTAATTACCACCAGCAAATGCAAGCATGACGGTTAAAAATCTGGCAGCAGTTCCAGCGCTTTGCACATTAATCTCAGCGTTGCGATTTGGAATGTTACCTGCAAGCCCGTAAATTAAGACTTCTTTTATCTCCTCGTTGATTTCTACCTGAAAACCGAGATCCTGAAGACATTTTAAAACGGCACGGGAATCATCACTAAATAATACTCCCTTAAGTAGACAGGGCCCATTGGAAAGGGCTGCCAGCATAAGTGCCCGGTTGGTGATGCTTTTAGAACCTGGAACTTGTACTTCAATTGGTTTCATATTGTTTACAGTTTGAACCTGATAAATAGTTTCCATATGATATCCATCCTATGTTCTGAGATTTGACTCGTATTTGAGTGTACTTTCAGCATACCATAAAAGGTGCCATTTTACAAAAAGTACTTTACAAAAAAGTAGTGGATAGATAGACTGATTGAATAGAAGATTGGTAATTTCTGTCAGGTTAAGAAAAGAGGAATGAATCGATGGATGAAAAAAATAGAGAGACAATGCAGGATGAATTTTTAGCTCTTGTGGCAAATCAGGCAAGAGAAGCCATGGAGCAGCTGTATGAACAGACAAATTTAAAAAAAGGACAGATTGTTGTAGTTGGCTGTTCCACTAGCGAAATTCGCGGTCAGAAAATAGGAAGTGATTCCAATGAGCAGACAGCGGCAGTGGTATTTCAGTCAATTTATGAATTTTGTAAAGAAAAAGAATTGTTTGTAGCAGCCCAGTGTTGTGAACATTTGAATCGTGCAATTGTGATGGAACGAAAAACACTTCATGTTTATGAAGAAGTAAATGTTATGCCACAGCCAAAAGCAGGTGGTGCCTTTGCAACATCAGCATATAAACAAATGGAAGATCCTATTCTGGTAGAAGCCATCAAAGCGGACGCAGGACTTGACATTGGTGGAACTCTGATTGGCATGCATCTAAAGGCAGTGGCGGTTCCACTAAGACTTGATATCAAGCAAATCGGTGAGGCCTATCTTCAGGCAGCCAGAACCAGACCAAAATTCATCGGTGGAAGCAGAGCGATGTACCGAGAAGAATTGTTATAGGAAAGGATTGTATGGATTATTATGTTAACTACTATTGGAAGTGAAATTAGCAGCAAATGGCTGCTTTTCTTTGGAGTTTGTTTTTCTTTTGTAACAACTACGGTTGCTTTACGTTATGTTAGCACTTTTTTACCAAGAGATTTAGGAAGAGAGTTTGCACATGATGGGAAAAAGTCAGCAGGAAAACCTAGAGGTGCGGGGTTATTGTTTGTCTTAACTTTTGCGCTTTCTGCCCTTTTATTTGGAGCACCTAAAACAGAAATATTGATTTATCTGGTGTTGATCGTCACAGCAATGATTACTGGCTACCTGGATGATGCTTCAAAAAATCCCTGGGGAGAATATAAAAAAGGATTTTTGGATTTTTTAATAGCTCTGGCCATTGCTATCACATACCTATCCTACCAAAGCAATCAGATTCACTTTTCTTTACTACAGATGGATTTGACTATACCATATCCCGTGTTTGGTGCACTTATCGTTGTATTGGTCTGGGTATCTATTAATGTAACCAATTGTACAGATGGAGTAGACGGCTTATCTGGAAGTCTTACAGTAACCAGTCTTTTTGGTTTATTTCTATTTGAAAAAATCACAGGTGCTGGCAATGATTTTTCAGTGCTCTCTATGTTTTTTATGGGTGCGTTGCTTTCCTACCTTTGGTTTAATGCAACGCCTAGTTTACTTATGATGGGAGATGCAGGATCCAGAGCCATGGGCCTTGTAATTGCCATTGCGTTTTTAAAATCAGGAAGTCCATTGCTTTATATTCCCTTTGTTCTGGTTATGATTTTAGATGGGGGACTAGGGCTTGTAAAAGTATTTTTGCTTCGCTTTTTCAAAATTCGAATTCTGACAAAAGTGCGTACACCATTGCATGATCAGGTTCGTAAAAATATGGGTTGGTCAAACACACAGACTGTATTTCGTTTTGTTATTATTCAAATTGTTCTCATTGGCTTTGTTTTATTATTACTATAAGTCTTAGCGTGAAAAGATAGAATTAAAAACAGGGGGTAAAGATGGTACGAGGGAAGTTTGTAAAGAAAATCACCAGTATAACGATGATCTTGGTGATGGTTGGGTTAATGGGTTGTGGTGTTGCAGAGATTGAAGAGAGTAAGGAAGTAGTAGAGGAAGTAAGTGAGGAAGTTCAGGTTGTAGAAGAAAGTGCAGAACAATCCGAGGAAATGGTGGAAGAATCTGCGGAGGAAATTACAGATACACAAATCCAGATTCCGGTAGTAGAACTGGAAGAGAAGACTTACGAAAGTAATGAAGCCTTGGAGTTTGTGAAAAACATGAAACTTGGTTGGAATCTTGGAAATACCTTTGATGCTTCGAATAATAATGAGTATGTGGAAGGTGATCTGAGTTTAGAGTCTGCCTGGGTTGGAGTTAAAACCACCAAGGAAATGATCGCAGCAATCAAAGAAGCAGGCTTTGAAACTATCCGTATTCCAGTTTCCTGGCATAATCATGTGGATGAAGAGTTTCAAATTGATGAAGCATGGCTAAACCGAGTACAGGAAGTTGTAGACTATGCAATGGATAGTGAGTTACATGTAATCCTAAATATTCACCATGATATTGATCCTCTTTATTATTATCCAGATTCGGAACATTATGATAATAGCAAACGCTATGTAGAAGCAATCTGGACTCAGGTTGGAGAACGTTTTGCTGAGTACTCAGAGTATTTGATTTTTGAATCCATCAACGAACCAAGACTAAAAGGGACAGATTCGGAATGGTGGTTGGACATGAGTAAAGATACCAGTAAAGATTCTGTAGATTGTATCAATCGTTTAAATCAGGTTTTTGTGGATCTAATCAGAAGTCAGGGTGGAAATAATCAGACCAGATACTTGATGGTTCCAGGCTATGCAGCTTCTGCGAATTTTGCTTTGATTAATGATTTTGTAGTTCCGACAGATTTGGAAAGCAATACAAATAAAATCATTGTTTCTGTTCATGCATATACTCCATATAATTTTGCACTTCAGGGACCAAATGATAGCGAAAATGTATCAGATTTTAATGTGAAAAACAAAGCACGTACAGATGAAATAGATCAGTTTGTAAATCAGTTATTTAAAAAATTTATTGCAAAAGGAATACCTGTTGTGATTGGAGAATTTGGAGCTAGAGATAAAAATGGAAATCTGGAGGACCGTGTTCACTATGCTGCATATTATATTGCAGCAGCGAAGAATGCAGGTATCAGTTGTGTTTGGTGGGATAATCATGCATTTAGTGGGACTGGTGAAAACTTTGGATTATTTAACCGTAAAACCTTAAGCTTTGAGTATCCTGAGATTCTTGCAGCCATGAATCAATACGCAGAACAATAAATAAAATGCCCTATCCTCCAAAGGAAACAACAATGGAGAATAGGGCATTTATCATTTGATTTAATCTAATTCAAACTGTCCAATGAGCTGATTGAGTTCTGCAGATAGATGTGCTACATTTTCACCGATTTCGTTAATGGTTATCATGGTAGCTAACACTTCTTCTGTTGTAGCAGATGTTTCTTCGCTGGCAGCAGCATTTTCTTCAGCAATTGCAGCTAAGGAAAGTGCAATGTCGTTAACCTGAACCCTGCTATCTTCCATTTCAATACTTAATTTATTCAGAGAATTAATTTCCTTACTAATACTTTCCATGTTTTCAACAATAATTAAATACTTGTCTTTGGTATCATTAACGCTTTCCACCTGTTCTAAAACAGCACCTTTAACCAGGTTACTCTTCGCATTTGCACTGAGTATATTTGCTTTCAGATCTTCTAACATTTGATCAATGATATTTGTAGATTTTGCAGACTGTTCTGCTAAACTACGAATTTCTTCGGCAACTACAGCGAATCCTTTTCCTGCTTCACCAGCTCTTGCTGCTTCAATAGCAGCATTTAAAGCCAATAGATTTGTCTGGTCAGCAATTCCTGATATTAAGCTACTTGCTTCACCAATTTTACCTGTACTATCACTGGTTTTGTTGATCAAATCAAAGATTTCATTAAAGGAGGTTTCATTACTTTTGGTGATTTGTGATAATTTATTTACCACTTCCAAACCTTCGTTGGTAACAACCTTTATTTGATTACTTGTGGTTGAAAGATGTTCTGCACTTTCTGAATTCTGACGAACAACTTTACCAAGGTTTTCCAGCTCTAAAGCTACTCTTTCTGTATCGTTTGCCTGTTTTCCAGCACTTTCTGCTATTTCTACGATTGCTTTTGCAATGTCATTCATGGAGACTGTAACCTCGGAAGAGTTGGACTTCATAAGGCTTGCAGAACCAGATAATTCTGTGGAGGTTTTTTGCAATAAGCCCACGATGTTTTTCAGAGAAGCTACCATGGTTCTTACAGAAGATGCAAGTGCTCCAAGTTCATCCTTGCTTTCCAAATCATGAGGTTTGAAGTTCAGTTTATTTTCTGCTAAGGATTCCATATTATTGGTTACTTTCACGATGTTATTCTTTAAATAACCTAATATGGTGTAAGCAAAGATAAACATGGCAATGATAATAGCAGAGATAATAACAACAGATATGATAATACTCGTTGTTACTTCTTTTTGCGTTTGTTCTGAAATATAGTTGGCATATTTTTCCAACAACTCAGTCATTAAATTGATTTCATCTCTTGCACTACTAAATGCTTCCTGACGAAGGGCCATATCTCCCGTTCCAGTTTTGATATCATAGGCAGCCTTCCATTCGTCAAAATGTGTAAAGAAGTCCTTTTCTAACTGTTCTAAAGTTTTGTTCTCCGTATCTTCCGTAAACACGGAAAAGAGTTCCTTGTTTCCCCGCACATTATCCATGGCAGTTAGAATACGGTCATATACCTGTTGTACATTTTCATCATAATCAGCAACTAAGCCGTCTTTTTGCTCAGCGGTTAGGCCTGTTGCAAGAAATACCCACTGCTCTGATACCTGTGCCTGATAAAAGTCACGGTCTGCATTTAAAATGGCTGCAGTACTGACAAACACCTCATCATACAGAATTCGTTTGGAATCCTGATTGATGGAATTGGAACGATAAATAAACATTCCAAGAAGACCAATCAGTGCAATCATAGCTGGTATTACAATGAGCCATAATTTTTTTGCTACTTTTAAATTTTTAATCATACAGATTCCCCCAGTCCAATTTGAGATTTAATTTGAGACTGACACGGATGTTGTTTGTTATCTTTTGAAAATTTCGGAAGTTTTCAAACTAATTATAGCATTTCATAGGAAAAGATACTACGTGCGTTTTTAAATTTTTTTTGATTTTCTATGAAATAAAGATAGACAAATGATGAAAAAAAAATCATAATTAGAATAGATTTTTAGAAAGGAAGGTTACATTATGGGAAATCGTAAAAAAGAACAGGAAGCATTTGAGCAGATGTTTAAAAATAAGAAAACAGGAGCCTCACCCATACCAGGTGGCAAAGGCGGAACAGCTGTAAATAAAGGGATGGGAACCCAGGCAAAAGGAACTTCGATACGCAGTACAAGAGCAAGTAACAGGGGTGTATAGCCCCTGTTTTCTTTTGTAAATAAGATTACGATATAAGAACAAGGAGTTAAGACCATGGCAGAATTTCGTGCAGCAGCAATTTTTAGTCATAATATGGTGTTACAAAGAAGAAAAAATATTCGCATATTTGGAAAAGGTACTCCAAAGGAAAAGGTTTTTGCCACCTTGGGAGAAACTTTAGCAGAATGCATTGTACAGGAAAATGGGACATGGAATCTATTTTTACCACCTATGGAAGCAGAAGAAAATATGACGTTGTGTTTAACAAGTCAAAATGAGGAACTTCGTTTTGAAAACATAGCAATCGGCGAAGTTTGGCTGGCAGGTGGTCAGTCCAATATGGAAATGGAACTTCAGAATGGAAATGGAGGCATAGACGAACTGACTTCAAAAAAACATCCCAAAGTTCGCTTTTATTACACCCAGAAAAATTCCTTTATGGATCAGAGTTTTTATGAGGCAGAAGAGAAAACCTGCTGGACTGAATTTGACAGTGAAGATAGCAAAGTTTGGTCTGCGGTTGGGTATTTTTTTGCTAAAAATATATATGAAAAACTTCATGTTACAGTCGGTATCATTGGATGTAACTGGGGAGGCACTTCTGCCTCAGCCTGGACAGATCCAGCTCTTTTGGAAAAAGATGAAGATTTAAGATCCTACGTAGACGAATATCATAAAGCCATTGGAGATAAAACCATAGAGGAACAGATCAAAGAGTATGATGACTATGCAAGTTATCAGCCTTTGTGGGATCAAAAAATGCAAGAAATGTATGCGAATAATCCAGATATTACTTGGGATGAAATACAGCAGGAAATTGGGATTTGTCAGTATCCAGGACCTATGAATTGTAAAAATCCTATGCGTCCAGGCGGTCTCTACGAATGCATGTTAAAAAGAGTCGCACCTTACACCTTAGGTGGTTTTTTGTATTATCAGGGAGAAAGTGATGATCATAAACCTCAATTTTATGAGAAGTTGCTTGGTACTATGATAGGCAATTGGAGACGTTTATGGATGGAAGATACTTTGCCATTTTTATTGGTTCAATTACCAATGCATCGTTTTAAACAGGATCCAGATTGGAAAAACTGGTGTTTCATCAGAGAAGCACAAATGTCTGTGTTTCGTAGTATAAAAAACACAGGAATCGCGATTATTACGGAGCATGGTGAATTTAATGAAATTCATCCAAAGGAGAAAAGACCTGTGGGAGAACGTCTTGCTCTGCAAGCATTGTATCATGTTTACCATAAAATAAAGGATGTGGAAGCTTTTGGCCCCATGTTTCGTGATTTGCGCTATGAAAAAGATTATTTGGAATTATTTTTTGACTATGCAGAAGAGGGATTTGATATTAGAAATCAGGTGTCCGGGTTTGAGATTGCAGGTGCTGATCAAAACTATGTAACAGCAGATGTGGTAATGACACATAACAGTATTATCCTGAGTGCTGCTGGACTTAGAAACCCATTATATGCAAGATATCTTTGGACGAATTATGGAGAAGTGACAGTATTTGGAAAAAATGGTATTCCGTTAGCGCCATTTCGTACATCGAAATAGGAGCAGGAAAACAAATAAGCACCAACCCCATGGCTCTTCGTCCACAAAATCAGTGCTTTGATGCGCCTCCAGGGGCTCGAACCCTGGACACCCTGATTAAGAGTCAGGTGCTCTACCAACTGAGCTAGAGGCGCGTGTATTTACAACGCAAAAGTAATTATAGTATAATGTTTTTATGTTTGCAAGTTTTTTTTATATTTTTTTAATAATTCAAAAAAGATTGGAGTATCTATGATATTTGAAAGTCATGCACATTATGACGATGAGGCGTTTCAAAAGGATGTTCATCAGTTAATTCCGTATATGAAGGAACAGGGAATTTCCTATATTATAAACATTGGAGCCAGTATCGCTTCTTCTAAGGGGAGTCTGGAACTAAGTGCAGTCTATCCTCATGTATATGCAGCACTTGGTGTTCATCCAAGTGAAACAGGAACTTTAACAGAAGAGGATATTCAGTGGTTGAAAGAACATTTGAGGGTAGAAAAAGTGGTAGCCCTTGGAGAAATAGGCCTAGATTATTATTGGGATGAGCCTGATCGAAAGATTCAGCAACACTGGTTTCAAAGGCAAATGGAATTGGCCTTAGAAAGTAAATTGCCCATGGTTATTCATTCCAGAGATGCAGCGCATGATACCTATCAGATGATGAAAGAAGCAGGAGCAGATAAAGTAGGAGGCGTTGTGCATTGTTTTTCTTATGGAAAAGAGATGGCAAGAGATTTTCTAAATCTGGATTATCACCTTGGGATTGGTGGAGTGATTACCTTTAAAAATGGTAAAAAACTTCGGGAAGTAGTGGAATATATGCCTTTGAATCGTATTTTGCTTGAAACAGATAGCCCCTATCTATCACCAGAACCAAATCGAGGCAAGCGCAATAATTCCCTAAATTTAACGTTTGTTGCCAAAGAAATTGCGAATTTGAAACAAGTAAGCTACGAAGAAGTTCTTGCAGTTACCATGGAAAATGCAAAGAAACTTTTTAGAATGGAGAATTAGAATGCCAACCTTAGGAAATCCAAAAGGAACCATAGAAATACTGCAAAAATATCAATTTACTTTTCAAAAAAAATTCGGGCAGAATTTTCTAATTGATACCAATATTTTAGAAAAAATTATAGCTTCGGCAGGTATTACTAAAGAAGACTGTGTGTTAGAAATCGGACCAGGAATCGGTACCATGACTCAGTATTTGGCAGAGGCAGCCAGAGAAGTAATTGCAGTGGAAATTGACTCATCTTTGATTCCAATATTAGAGGACACCTTGTCGACCTACGAAAATGTTAGCATCATTCATAATGATATTTTAAAAGTAAATATCAATCAATTGGTTGAAGAAAAAAATCAGGGCAGACCCATTAAAGTCGTGGCAAACCTTCCCTATTACATTACAACCCCAATTATTATGGGATTATTTGAAAGTCATGTGCCCTTAGAGAGTATCACCATTATGGTTCAAAAAGAAGTGGCTGACCGTATGCAAGTGGGACCTGGAACCAAGGATTATGGTGCTTTATCTTTGGCAGTGCAATACTATAGTAAACCAGAAGTTGTTGCATATGTGGCTCCCACCTGTTTCATTCCAAAACCCAATGTTGGAAGTGCAGTAATTCGTCTGACTCGCCATGCAAATCCACCGGTACAGCCTAAAAATGAAGCATTTATGTTTTCTCTTATAAGAGCCTCTTTTAACCAAAGACGTAAAACTCTGATGAATGGACTTACCAATGCAACTGGTCTGCAGGTTACAAAAGAAATGGTACAACATGCATTAGAAGAGATGAAATTATCTCCTACTATTCGTGGCGAAGCATTAACCTTGGAACAGTTTTCCTTGTTAAGTGATTTGCTTATTCAGAATAAAGAACAATTTTGACATACACTAACTCCTATGTTACACTAAATGAGATAAAAATAATGGGTGCTTTATAGGTTGTTATATAAATTACTTTTATAAATATTACGAATATTAATTCTATGAGGTGAGTACCTTGGATAAGTACGAATACAAATTAAAAGTAGAAGAAATTAAAACATTAATTTCTGAAAAAGAGTATCTTAAAGCTATGGAGATTGCAGATACCATCGACTGGCGTAGAGCAAAAAGTGTTATGATGCTTTGTACCGTTAGTGATCTCTATAAGATTAACAGAAAATTCGAAGAAAGCAGAGATATTTTGCTTTTGGCATATGACAGGCATCCGGGAGGACGTCTGATTGTGTACTCTCTTTGTGAACTTACTATTAAAATGGGTGACGTGATTTCAGCCATTGAATATTATAAAGAATTTGTTCAAATAGCGCCCCAGGATACGGGACGTTTTGTTTTGCAATATCGTTTATATGAGATGCAGGAAGTAAGTCTTGAGGAGAGAATTCATGTTTTAGAAGAATTTAAAAAACGTGAATATAAGGAAAAATGGGCTTATGAACTTGCATATCTCTACCATCGCGTAGGTCTTGCCACAAGATGTGTAGAAGAGTGTGATGAGCTAATCCTGTGGTTTGGTGATGGGAAGTATGTGATGAAAGCCATGGAACTTAAGATGCTTCATCAACCTCTAAATCAAGAGCAGCATAACAAATATCTTGCAAAGAAAAATCCAGAGCAAAAACCGGTGGAACAAGAAGTTCCTTTGCAACAAAATCAGTCCGAGGCTGATTTTGAAATAGATCATGAGTTTCATGTTAAAACAGTAAATGTGGGCGAATATGACACCATAAATCTGCAAAAAGAGTTAGCTATGAGTATGCAGGAGTTGTTAAGCCAACCTGAAATTTCAACACCAGCTCCAGCCAAGGAGGATGTCCAGACAGAAATTTTCTATGAGGATAAAAACACAAGAGAAAGCAAAGCCTTGCTGGAAGAAGAAATTCGTGTAGAAGAGATTTTTATGGATTCCAATAAAACACTGGAACAGGTAATGGAAGAAAAGCCTCTGTTAAAAGAGACGGTTACGAAAATCCAAGAAGAACAAAAGGCGAAAAAGGATGACATGGTGGAATTATCTTATTCTGGTGCCATGAATCTGGAAGCTGTTCAAAGTCAACTTATGAACGCAGTAAAAAGTCCTGGATTTGAGAAAATGCTAGCACAGGATTATGATGGTCAGATAACACTTGTAGTTCCAGAAGCTGAAAAAGTAGAAAAGCAGATTACAGGTCAGCTCAGTATTGAAGAAGTAATGGCTGAGTGGGAACGAATGAAACAAGAAAATGAAGAGAAGAGAAAAGAAGAATTAAAACAGCGTGTTCTGGAACAGACGGGACCGCTTTTTACAGACTTTGATCTGGCTAGTAAACAGGGGATTCTTGCTCAACTTGATGAATTGGATGTTCAGGAAGATCTCATAGAAGAAGATCTCATAAAAGAAGATCTCATAAAAGAAGATCTCATAAAAGAAGATGAAATTGAAGAAATAACAGAAGATAGTTCCGAAGAAGGAGCAGAAGATATTTCCGAAGATTTTGCGGCCTATGATGATACTGAAGAAATTATTTCAGAACAAGAAAGCATAGACATGGAAATGACAGAAGAAAAAGAGTATCTTCTAGAAGATTCAATAGAAGATACTCTTGAAGAACAGGAAGAGGATGTGAAACAAGACGGAGACATTCTTAATGAAGATGTGATTGTAGAAGCAACCAGAATTTCACTTGCGAAAGCAAGAAGAGATAACCATGTTCCAAAGTTACGTCATTTTACATCTGAAGAAAAACGTTTGTTTCAACCTTTTGCTCAAACAAAAGAAGCGAAAAGACAGATTTTAGATGCTATTGAAAAAATAAGTCTTGCGGCTTTTACAGGAAATGTTGTGCTCACAGGAGATCAGGGAGCTGGAACTGTTGATCTTGCCAAAAATCTGATTAAAATGTTGCAGATGACGGATGAGAATTTTTCAGGAAAAGTTGCCAAAATTACTGGTGAACAGTTAAATGCCAAAGATTTTAAATCTGTAGTTGAGAAGTTAAACAATGGGGCTCTGATTATTGAACAGGCAGGACTGCTTTCTAAAAAAACACAGGATCAAATGGCAGCAACTCTTAACCATGATAAACATGGAATTGTTGTAATTATGGAAGATACGATTTCTGAAATGTGTAAACTTTTGACTGCATCCCCAGCATTAACAGAATTTTTTAATGCAAGAATTGATGTGGCAGAATTAAGCAGTGACGCTTTGATACGGTATGCCAAGGACTATGCAAAGGAAAGAGAATATTCCATTGATGAATTCGGAGTTCTAGCGTTGTATAATCGTATAGATGATATGCAAACCAATTGTCATGCAGTAACCATACCTGAGGTGAAGGAGTTGGTGGATGAGGCAATCGAACATACCAATCGTTTTCATGTTGGACATTTTCTTGATGTGTTATTAGGAAAGCGTTATGATAAAGAAGACATGATTATTTTACGTGAAAAGGATTTTTTCCAGGGTTAAGAATAACTGGATTTTGAATGTGCTGCAAAGTAGAAATATTTTGGAGCACATTTTCCATAAAAGGTAGAATGGGGGATTTATTAGAATGTCAGAAGCGAAAGATAAGGCTGGGAATAAGGGGTTTCAAAAAGAGAAAAAAATAATCGCTACCAAAGAAACGGTAATCATTACGGATACAGACCAATATTTATTTGGGCAGGGTAATCACTATGGAATTTATAAAAAGTTAGGAGCACATCCTTGTGTATATCAGGATATGGAAGGGACCTTTTTTGGTGTCTGGGCACCTAATGCAGAGAGCGTTCATGTCATTGGTGATTTCAATGACTGGAATGAAGAAGCACATCCTATGAAACGTTTGGGAAGTGGAGGGATTTATCAAGTTTTTATTCCAGATGTTCAACAGGGAAATCTATATAAATATTTAATACGTACCAGAGGAGGAAGAAAACTTTATAAAGCAGATCCATATGCAAGTCATGCGCAACTACGACCAGATACTGCATCTGTAGTGTATGATTTGGAATTCTTTAACTGGTCAGACAAAGCTTATATGGAGCGACTTACGAAAAAAAATCATCAAAAAGAACCCCTGGCTATTTATGAATGCCATGTAGGTTCCTGGATGCGTCATCCAAATGGCAACGAAGGATTTTATAATTATCGAGAGTTTGCTCATCGGATCGTTGAATACTTAAAAGAATTAAAATTCACCCATGTGGAGTTGATGGGAATTGCAGAACATCCTTTTGATGGATCCTGGGGATATCAGGTGACTGGGTATTATGCACCTACTTCTCGCTATGGAACTCCAGAGGATTTTCAATACCTGATTGATCATTTACATAAACATCAGATTGGTGTCATTTTAGACTGGGTACCGGCGCATTTTCCAAGAGATGCTCATGGATTGTCGGACTTTGATGGACAGGCCCTTTATGAGCATCCAGATAGTCGAATGGGAGAACATCCGGATTGGGGTACAAAAATATTCAATTATGGAAAAACAGAAGTTCGTAACTTTTTAATTGCCAATGCAATTTACTGGATCAAAGAGTTTCATATTGATGGACTTCGTGTAGATGCAGTTGCCTCCATGCTTTATCTTGATTATGGGAAAAAGGATGGGCAATGGTTGAGTAATATTTATGGTGGGAATAAAAACCTGGATGCCATTGAATTTTTTAAACATCTAAATTCTGTGGTTGCAACCAACTTCCCAGGAGTCATGATGATAGCGGAAGAATCCACAGCCTGGCCTTTGGTTACTGGAAAACCTCAGGATGGAGGACTTGGCTTTACCTTTAAATGGAATATGGGATGGATGCATGATTTCTGCGAATATATGAAACTAGATCCTATCTTTCGTAAAAACAACCATCATGCCATGACGTTTTCCATGAGTTACAACAATACAGAAAACTATATTCTGCCTCTCTCACATGATGAAGTGGTACACTTAAAATGTTCCATGGTAAACAAAATGCCTGGTTATAAGGTAGATAAGTATGCAAATCTTCGATTGGGCTATGCCTATATGTTTGGACATAGTGGAAAAAAACTTCTTTTTATGGGCCAGGAATTTGGTCAGGAAAGAGAATGGAGTGAAGAGAGAGAATTAGACTGGTTTTTATTACAGGAAGAGTTGAATCGTGGAATGAAACTGTTTGTGGGAAATCTTCTGGATTTGTATCAAAAGTATCCCTGCCTCTATGAAATTGATAATAGCTGGGCTGGCTTTGAATGGATGAATGCAGATGATGGTGATCGAAGCATCTACAGTTTTATAAGAAAATCAGAGTCTGGCAAGAATTCTCTTTTGTTTATCTTAAATATGACACCCATTGAGAGAACTGATTTCAGAGTAGGTGTTGCCAGCAAAAATAAGCACAAACTACTTTTAAACAGTGATGAGGTATGTTTTGGTGGAAATGGATCCGCCTTAGAAGAAATCATGCTACCAGAAAAAATTAGTTGCAATCACAAGGATTACTCCATTGCATTTACCTTACCTGCCTATACAGCACTGGTATTTCAGTTTTAATTTCATAGAACCTTAAGACTTTTAGCATTTTAACCGAAATAGAGAGTGGACGCTTTTTTAGCTCCACTCTTTTTTTATATGAAAAATTACTTCGATGAGGATAAAAATATGATTGTTCAATTAGATGGATTAAAGCAGGATTTTGTAAAGACAGAGGAAGCAAATGCCCAGATATCAGTTCAGAAGCAAAGCTATATGCAGCCAAATCAAACGGTGATTTTTGAACAAGATCAGTCTATGGGGACTGCTTATACGGAAAAAAACTTAACAAAAGAGGGGTTGATGGAAGCTGCAAAATCAACGGACTTAAAAAATACAAAAGACTATATGATTTTTATGTCCAATTCCATGTCTCAGGAGGATTATCAAAAGCTGAAAGAAGAAGGGTTTCCAATCGAAACCATGGATCCAGAATCGGCTATTACAATCGTTGATAAAATCAAAGTAACACTGGCCAAATCCGGAGTTCAGATTAGTGGCTACACGGATACCTTAAATCAAGAAGTTCTGGATAAAATCACAGGAAGCAGCAGCTTGTCTGGCCAGATTTTAGATAGCTTACAAAATGCGGATGTAAGTACCAGTTCTGATATGTTTCAAGAAGTATATACTGCCTTTCAAAAGGGGAAAGAAATCAAACCTTTTAGCGATAGCACCCTTCAGTATCTTGTAGAAAATAAGATAGAGCCAACCATTGATCAGCTTTATAAAGCACAGTATACAAACACTTCAGAATCCAGTAAACAGGCAAAAGGTTATTACCAGGATTCAGTACCTGGTTATTATAGTAAAAAGGCGGAGTTACCGCAGTGGGAACAATTAGAAAAACAAGTGGAAGCTACCCTACAAAAGGAAGGAATTCCTGTTACGGAAGAAACTCTTACACAGGCAAAATGGCTGGTAGAAAAAGGTCTTTTACTGAATGAGAAAAACATGTTGTCATTGGGACAATTACAGTCTTTGTCCATTCCTCTTAGGGATGAGGCTCTGCTGCAAAGTATTTCTGCTTCCATTGCTCTTGGAAAACAAGCATCTACTGCAAATCTGCTAGTAACGGAAAATCCAATCGAAACAGCCATACGAGTAGAACAGATGATGCTTAATCTGGAGGATGAAACCCTGGAACAGGCCGTGGGCGATGCATTTAAACAAGCCAAAGATGTAACAATAGAAATCATCGGGAATAAATCATTTTATCCAGAGGCTGCTAAAGAATTTGGTGAGAACAAAGAGTATCAAAAAGCTCTGACGCAGTCTCGACTTCAGGTAGCTGAGATTCAGTTGAAAATGACCGCCGAAGCGAATTTGTCTTTACTAAAAAAAGGCTTTCAACTAGAAACAGCACCCTTAAGTGAACTGATTACAAAGCTGAAAGAAGAATTGGATCAGGCCTCAGAACTTGAAGTTTCAGCACCACTTTTTCGTGAAAGCCAAGAGCTTATACAAAGTGCGAAGAGTCTTCCAATACAAACCCTAGGGTTTATGCAAAAAGAGCAAATTCCCATGACACTTTTGAATATTTGGCAAGAAGGTACAAACATTCAAAAGAGTTATGAAGAAGCAGGAAAAGCTTATGAAACGATGATGACCTCCGAACGAAAAGATCTGGGTGATTCCATTGAAAAAGCATTTCAAAATATTGAGCAGTTATTAGAAGAATTAAATATGGAAAATACGGATTTAAATCAGAAGGCGGTTCGAATTCTTGGTCTGAATCAGATGGAAATAACACCACAATCCATTGCATCCATAAAAGATGCATATCTGACATTTGAGCGTGTTATGAGAAAACTAACACCAAAGGTGACTTTAGAATTAATACGCCAGCAAAAAAATCCTATGGAACTAACCATGGATGAACTGGAGTCATCGGTTAGTAAAATCAACTTTGAAGAAGATACAGTTAAATACAGTAAATTTTTATATCAGCTAGAACAAAAGAAGGAAATATCAAAGGAGGAGCGAAAGGAATATCTGGAGGTATACCGATTGTTTCGTCAGATTGAAAAATCCCAAGGTGCAGAAATCGGAACACTGGTTCAAAACCAGGAAGAAATTAATTTAAAAAACTTAAAACAAGTTGTAAAAAATAATGTTGGACAGGGGATGGAACTGCTAATTTCTGATCAAATGGTAGCAAGCCTGCGACCAAGAACTTATCAGCAAAAATTATCCAGTGAAATCTACGACCGACTAAATCCTGAAGTTCTGAACGCCACAACGTTTAGTAAATCTAAGGAAGAACTTAGCCTGGAACAAATGCTTGAGGCAGTGAAAGAGCAGGAAGTGAAAGAAGTAGAGGAAGAGGGTCAGGAAGAATTTCAACGTTTACACACGTTGAAAAAAGTGTCCGATGATGTTGTAAAAACGTTGTTATCATATGAAATGCCAATGCATGCAGATCAACTACTGCAAGCAGGATACTTTTTGAATCATAAAGGTGAAAACTTTAAAAGTCTATTGAAACAGGAAAAGGAAAAAATAGAAAAAAAAGGAGAAAATTTTCATCCATTACAACAAGCAATCGATGACTTACCAGAAGCATTTACAGATCACGATTCTGCTCAAACGGGTTACGAAACCATGATTTCTGCAGCAAAGGATGTGATTCAGAATGGCAGTGAAGAGGAAGACGTCAGTAGTCAGGATTTAAAAACTTTCATATTTCAGTACAAACAGGTTTCCATGGCACAAAACTTTTCAAAAGAAGAATTTTATGAAGTTCCACTTCAAATAGGAGGAGAACTTACAGCCATTCATTTGAAAATTATACATGGAGGAGAACAAGGCGTTAGCTGTAGTTTTGAAACTGAACAATTTGGTCAGGTACGTGCAGACTTTAAAGTCCAGGAAGGATATCTGGAGGGTTTGGTTGTAGCAAATCAGAATGAGGGATTATTGAAACTAAGCTCTTTTCAGGAAAGCTTTGCACTGGGATTAAAGGAAGAAGGACTTGCATTAAAAGGTATCAATTTTGTGCAAAGCAAACAGCTGGAGTTTCCCTTCTTTTCATCAAAAGAAGAAACTAGTCTTCAGAATGAAAAGGAAACAGCCGATATTAGTACCAGAGAACTTTATCAGATCGCGAAAACATTTTTACAAACAATACGATCATATTAAGAAAGGTGACTTATGAGAATTAATTATAATATTTCCGCCATAACTACAAATAATATTTTGAAAAAAAATGATGATGCCCTGACAAAATCCATGGAACGTCTTTCCAGTGGTTTTAAAATCAACAATGCCAAGGACAATCCTGCGGGACTTGCAATATCCAAACGAATGAATGCTCAATTAGAGGGGCTTAGTGTTGCCAATCAGAATTCCAGTGATGGAATTTCAGTGATTCAGACAGCCGAAGGATCTCTTAGTGAGATTCAGAGTATGCTGCAACGTATGAACGAACTGGCAGTGCAGGCATCCAATGGAACCGTAACAAGTGCTGACCGTTCGGCAATTCAACAGGAAGTGACACAGTTAAAGGCAGAAATTACACGTATTTCAAAAGATACGGAATTTAATGGACAGGGACTATTGGATGGGACCTTTGATTTAAAAGGATACTCCGATAATGCATCAGTGGCAGTTGAAAATTACTCCGATGGTGTTCCACCTGCCATGTATCAATTGGTTAACATTGTACCAGGTTACTTAGATGTTCCAACAGGTAATTATATTCCACCTACAGCAGATTTACAGGACAGCACGGGAACATTGGTTCCTGGACTTACCTTAACTGGAAAAGGAGATGTGATGACCTTTACCGGAAGCGATGATTTTGAACTGGATGTCTATGTTGATCCTGCTATGGTTGCGCCTTTTGCTGCAGAATTAGATATTACTGGAATTGGAGCTATGCGTTTGCAAATAGGTTCCAATGAAGGACAGATTTTAAATGTTAGAATACCGGAAGTTACGGTGAAAAGTATTGGAATCGAAGATGTGGACGTGAGTAGTTTAGAGTCTGCAAGAGCATCGTTGGATTTGATGCCAGACGCCATTAATTTTATTTCAGAGATTCGTTCCCGACTTGGAGCGTATGAAAATCGTCTGGAGCATACCACTTCCAGCCTGGACGGTACGCATGAAAATCTTACGGCTGCATATTCTCGAATTATGGATACCGACATGGCAGCAGAAATGACCGAATATACCAAACTTCAGGTATTATCAGAGGCGGGTATTTCTATGCTGGCACAGGCAAATGAAAGACCACAACAGGCACTTCAACTATTACAGTAACTATTCGTTTAAGAAACAATCATAGAGGTAATTCATGAATCAAGAAGAAAAAAAACAGTTTACCCTTCGGATTGTCAATGCAAATAAAAGTCAGCTTATTGTTGTTTTATATGACATTTTATTCGTATATCTGAAAGATGTGAGAAATGCATATGAAAAACAGGATAAAGAATGTTTTCAAAAAGATATCAAACGTGCAAAAGCCTGTGTATTAGAATTAATCAAAGCTTTAAATCTTCGCTATGAAGTGGCGGTACGTTTACTGGAATTATACGATTATATTACCCATAAACTTCGTGTGATGGAAGCCAGATTCCAGATTAAGGATTTAAATGAGGTAGAAACGATTCTGAAAGAGTTATATGAGGCCTTTCTGGAGATGGAAAAAAAGGATGCCAGTGAACCTTTGATGGAGAATGTGCAAAATGTATATGCAGGACTTACCTATGGAAAAACAAAGTTAACGGAAAATTATGGAAACACCAACGAAAACAGAGGTTTCTTTGTCTAAGACAAAGAAACCTTTTTGACATCTAAAAATCCCCATTTTACTGGGGTTGGTATGGTTTCAAACATCTCGAATCTATAAATATTATACCAAAGTAACAAAGATTTTTTTTCTGCATAAAAGCTATTTACAATTACCCTTTACAGGCATATAATCGGCTTTACAAACAGTAAAAACAACTGATTTGTGAGCAGAAAGGAGGAACAAGTGCAACCATTTCTACTTGCAATCTGCGATGGAGATGAGATTTTTTTGAACCGTTTGGCAGATTATCTTCATTTGAGAAAAGCCGTCCCTTTTCGAGTCCAACTTTTTTCAAACACTAGCAGACTGCGGGAAGCCATACGAAAATCCCCAGCACATCTATTATTAATTTCTGAAACACTCTATGAACCATCTCTACAAAAATTATGTACCCATCTACTACTCTTAAAAATCACAACATCCCCACCTCTTGAACACTTAGACTACATTCCAAAATTTCAATCGGTTGATAAAACCATTTCCCAAATTTTAACGTATTACGAAACTAAGACAGGAACATTGCCCTATCCAAAGAAACAGGACGATACAGTTTTAATTGGTATCTATTCACCCGTCAAGCGCTGTTTGCAAACATCTTTTGCGCTGTTACTTGGTCAACTTCTATCACAAAAAGCGAAAGTGCTTTATCTGAATTTTGAAACCTTTTCTGGGTTTTCCAATTGTTTCAAAAAAGAAACAGCGGACCTATCTGATCTTCTTTATTTTCTCAAACATGACCCCGATAAATTTATATTTAAGTTAAGTGGTATGGTTCAAAGCATGAATGGACTACATATCATTCCAGCGGCCCTCTCTTTTATTGATCTTGCATCCATTCCAAGTAAGCAGTGGGAAACCTTACTGCAGGAGATAAAAAACAGTTGCCAATATGAGTACATTGTGTTGGATCTCTCCGATTATATACAGGGTTTATTTGAGTTACTCCGAATGTGCCAGAAGGTATATACCATTACCAGAGAGGAAGGAATTTCTCAGGCAAAAATACGGCAATATGAGAAAGTGTTAACGGAACTATCCTTTTCGGATGTTCTTGAAAAAACAATTACCTGTAGGTTTCCAGAATTTCAGAATTTACCACAAAATCTTGAAAATCTTCCCTATTCGGATATGGCGGCCTATATCAAACAATATATTTTGGAGGATTTTCATGAACTCATATAAGGCAGTTAGACAGAGATTAAAAACTCAGATTATGGAGAGTCTTGATTTTTCAACAGATATCATAGATGAAACCGTGCAGTCCATGATACAGGAAAAAATCTTTCAATATAGTAAGCAACATTATTTGTCCATGTCAGACCGGGATAAATTAACCAAGGATTTATTTCATAGTATCAGACGCTTGGATCTCTTAGAAGAGTATTTGCAAAATCCTGAAATAACGGAAATTATGATCAATGGACCAGACCATATTTTTATTGAAAAGCAGGGAAAATTATTTCCTTGTCAGGAAGTCTTTGAATCCAAAGAAAAACTAATGGATATTATTCAGCAAATTGTTGCCAGATGTAATCGGGTAGTGAATGAGGCCTCACCAATTGTAGATGCCAGGTTAGAAGATGGCTCCAGAGTCCATGTAGTTTTATCTCCGGTTGCCCTAAATGGCCCAATTCTAACCATCCGACGATTTCCGGAAAAACCGTTTACGATGGAAGAGCTCCTTCAGAAAGATTTTCTTAGTCAGGAAGTTGCTGACTTTTTAAAAAACATGGTCATTGCAGGTTACAACATTCTCATCAGTGGCGGAACAGGGTCTGGAAAAACCACCTTTCTAAATGCCCTAAGTCAGTATATACCTTGTGTGGAACGCATTATTACCATTGAGGATAGTGCAGAACTTCAAATCTTAGATAAGGAAAATCTGGTTCGAATGGAAACCAGGAATGCTAATGTAGAGGGATGCATACCCATTTCCATACGGGATTTGATACGGGCAGCCCTTCGTATGAGACCAGACAGAATTATAATCGGGGAAGTCAGAGGAAAGGAAGCCCTAGACTTGATTCAGGCTTTTAACACAGGCCATGATGGCTCTTTATCTACGGGACATGCAAACAGTGCAAAGGACATGCTGCTTCGTTTAGAAACCATGATACTAATGGGTATAGAGATGCCGCTTGCTGCAATCAGAGCACAGATTGCAATGGGGGTTGACATGATTATTCAAATTGGAAGGCTGCGAGATACGAGTAGAAGACTGCTGGAAATAGTTGAGGTTTGCGGGTACAAAGAGGAAACAATACAGACCAGAGTTTTATACCAGTTTCAGGAAAGTGGAACAGATTTACACGGAAGGATAACTGGTCAGTTGTTAAAAGTAAATGATTTACAAAATCGGACAAAGCTGAAGGCGGCAGGACTGGAGGATGTATGATAGCGTATCAGGTATATCAAATGAGTGGCATAGAGAAGTTAAAAGTTCTAGGAATAGGAGTTCTGCGTATTATTTTGCTTGCATATTTTTTCTATGGGTCTTTTTGGTTTGGAATATTCATAAGTCCTTTTCTTTTGCTTTATTTCAAAGAAGAAAAAGAGCGAAGAAGGAAGCAGAGATTGTGGTCACTAAATTTGGAATTTCGAGAATTACTTCTCATGCTGGCAGCATTATTACAAGCTGGGTACTCAGTTGAAAAGGCTTTGATTAT
Organism: uncultured Lachnospiraceae bacterium; assembly: GCA_947630125.1. Lineage (GTDB taxonomy): Bacteria > Bacillota > Clostridia > Lachnospirales > Lachnospiraceae > CANRGO01. The sequence continues at coordinate 33,826 of CANRGO010000022.1, forward strand.
GGCTAAGGAGGATTTGGAATTACTTTTTGGTAAGAAAAGTGATCTGGTAAAAGAACTGGTTCATATGGAAAGTGCCTTACGGAGTAACATAACATTGGAAGAAGTGCTGGAAGAGTTTAGTTTACGTTCAGGTTTAGAAGATATTGAAGAATTTTATTCCGTATTCTCAATAGCCAAAAAAAATGGTGGAAACATCAATCACATTTTACGGTATGGAGCAGAAAAGATTTCTGAAAAAATACAGGTAAAAGAAGAAATTCAAAATTTCTCGTGTATTTTCTCAACTTTCCAGTATTTACGGGTTTTCCCGCCCATCAACATCTATGTAATT
>CANRGO010000023.1 GCA_947630125.1 uncultured Lachnospiraceae bacterium
TTTGCTATACCCACAATATTTTTTTCCTGACTAACTCCATTCCAGTCTGTTAAGGTTAAATAAAACCCATACAAAAAAGGCATGATGACTACAGCCGTAAATACAAGACAACCTGGTACTGCAAAAATAAGCAGGTTTTTTAATTTTTCACTGGTTTTTCTTCCCATGGAATCCATATGTTTTCCCTTTCCTTTGCTATTTACATCAATTGAATGGAAAAAGTGCCTGTCTGCTAACAGACACTATCTTCCCTTCTAATTTCTTATTTTTGTGATGTCCAATATGTATTAATTTCTGTTGCAAGTTCAGCTCTTGTTGCTGCACCACCTATATATTTTTGCATAGATGCTCCAAGTGCACTCCAGTGATCCGAAGGAGCAATGAATGAAGATGAAAAAACTTTACCTTCTGCTAATTTTTTTTGTATATCTATACCTAGTGGATTCAGTGCACTAAATGAATTGTTTTTGTATGCTGGAATTAATTCCGCAGTTTCAACAAGCATTTTCTGTCCACTTTCTTCATATACAATCCAATTTAAAAATTCTTTCGCAGCCTGAATTTGTACATCTGTTGCCTGTACAGAATCAATCATTACCTGTTTTGTTGCAGCAGCCTGAATGCAATTATTTGCAAAATCTTCGGTATCATTTCCAAGTACAAATGGTAAGAATCCATACTCATCTTCTACTGTAGCTCCTGCACTTGCAATGTTAGGCCATGCCCATACACCATTTGCCCAGATTGCTGATTCTCCATCTACTAAGAAGATAGGATCTTGATCATAAATAGCTCCAAGAGGATCTGCTTTATTTACGTTATATTCTAACAATAAATCTAAGGTATCCATAAATTGATTAAAACGATTATAATCTTCTACTTTTAAAGATCCAGATTTTAATTGTTCGATTAAATCTGCACTACCTGCAGTATAGCCATCATATGTATCATATATGAAGCCTAACTGATGTGCAGCAAGTGACCAGTCTTCCTTAGAAAGTACAATAGGATTTTCCATTCCTGCAGCTCTTAAGCTTTCTAAAAGTGCTTTCAATGCATCATAAGAATTAATTGTTGCAGGATCAAATTCTGTTCCTAAGGTATCTTCAATTGCTTTCTTGCTATAAATCAAACCTCTACCTTCCACACAGAAAGGAAAGCTGTATACTTTATCATCTATTTTTGTTAACTGGCCTTCGCATTCTGTAACCCATGCTTCATTAGATAAATCCAGTGCATACTCTTTCGCAAGTGCAACGATGTCTGTGGTGTCCAGCATAGAAAGTGTTGGTGCTGTTCCAGAATTATAAGCGCTTGTAACTTTTGTATAAGGTGATTCGCCTGCTCCACAAGCAATAATTTCAACTGCAATTCCTGTTTCTTCTTCAAAAACCACTGCCATTTCTTCCAGTGCAGCCTGTATTTCACCTTTACTGTTTAAAAATGAAACTTTAGTTCCTTTTAAATCTGTACTTTCTTCTGATACTTGTTCTGTTTCATCTGTTGTTTGGACTTCACTGTTGGTTTGTGTTTCTGTTTGTGTTTCTGTTTGATTTCCACAACCTGTCATTAAACCAACGACTAAGGTAGTAACTGATACAAGAGCTAATAACTTTTTCAACTTCATCTTTTTTCCTCCATATAGAGAACACATAATAGTTTTCCGTTTCCCGATAAATCCATCCATACAACCTGCGCTTTGTTGTAATTAGAATTTAACACCATTTATTTTATATGTCAATCGGTTGACATATAAAACGTGTTTTACTCAGAAATCGACAAGCATTTTTGTACATAATGCATAAAAAAAACAACCTATATTCTCTTTGCAGAAAAATATGTTGCTTTATTTCATATTTCTATTGAATCATACTTGAAAAGTCAAATGTCAACCGATTGATATGTCTTTATTTTTTCGTAATTTAGGTCTCGTTAAATCATAGCTTTCCAAAATCATTCTTTGTATCTCTTTTTTTGGAATGGTGCCATCTAGAATAATAGAATTCCAATGTGTTTTATTCATGTGATAGGCTGGTATAACGGAAGAAAATGTAGCACGAAAAAAATCTCTCCACTCTGGATCACACTTTACATTAATCCAAACATTACCTTCCCGCTCATAAATACAGGCAAATGTTTTCTTATTTTCCCGATGTCTCATAAGCGCCCAGTTAGAAGCGTGAAATGGATAATCTTCTATCACAGCATTCATGGAATTGCAAAAATCGATTGCTTCTTTTCGTGTTTTCATTCTAAACTACTCCTAGACACTTTTAATTTTCTTCCAAATTTTCTTCTATGATGGATACAGAATTTAAAATATTTTCAAAAACAGGTTGATATATATTTTCTGTATCATTTATCGTCATAAGGATAAATGTAACAATTCCATTATTACAATCAAAACTCACGAGTGTGGCTTTGTTTTCAATTTCTCCCACCGTAAAAATCAAATCATAACAATATGCATTCTTATCAGCAACTGTTATTTCAGATTCATTTGTAATTTCACAATTATCCATGGATGATACAAATGATTCCATATAAGTGCTTCTTATTTTTTCATCTGTAATGCTTGCTCCAACTTCCATGTAAGTTGTCATAATTGCAGCATCGCTTTTTTTATAATTTTTCTGGTATTCACCTACTACTTCTTCCATCCAGTCAGAACTAATTACATATTCACAGCCAGCCAGGGTATAGGTAACATCCTGATACACAACTTCTATTTCTTCCTCAAGTTCTGTTCCTTGTTCGGGTACCTCTTGCGTAGTTGTCTCGTCGGTGATTGTGTTATCAATTTCATTGACGATTTGTTGATCAGATTTACCACAACCTATGAATGTAATAGCAGTTAATGCTATAAGCATGAAATAGAATCCTTTTGTTTTCAATTGCTGTCCTCCAAATTCTAAATATTCATTTATTCTACAACAATTGTTTACAATTGTGAAGTGCTATCTTTGATTATTTCTATTTTTACAATATCACCAATTGGAATTTTAACATTCGACTCAAGTATTATGGTCTGAGAAAAACAATCAATTTTTTTAACGATATCCTTTCGAGTTAGATATTTTCCTCCTTCTTTCTTTTCATCTTCTAAAAAGTAGGTGATTTCTATTGTAATCGACATATCCTTTCTATGATTTAAAAATTCAAGTGCCTCATCCAAGATCCTTTTTGCATCTTCGTCCAGTTCTTTTCTAACTTCTGTTAATCTGGCGGTTTCATGAATTGCACCTTCAAATCCGGTGAGAGCAGCAAAAGGAGCAAACTGAGCTGCCCTGTCAGATAAGGGCATTTTCTTTCGATTGACAATTTCAGGTCTTTGCATATTAAGGATGTCATCATATGGAAATGCATGTTGTTTCATTTTTGCCTCCTCTAGAAAGTCAATTAATCGCTATGCTTTATGTCCACCGATCTGTTTATTTCTATCTTTTGTAGTTGCACCGTCTTCAAAATTTGTACCTTTTAAAATCGCATTTTTTCCATATTTGTTTTTTATTTTTAATAGGGCCATCTGCATTTGTTTTTCTTTTTGAAGGCTATGTTCCTGTTCTTCTTTTTTCTTATGGTCTTGTTGAATATTTGTAAACAAATCAAGCTGCTCATACTGAATATTTACATTTGACTGTTGCGATTCTATGACCTTATTTGCTGTCAGATTAACTCTGCGCACCAATAAAAATGGACTCATAATTTTATCATAAAGATCTAATACAGCATCCATAATTAACTTAGTTGAGGATGTTTCAAATTTTAAATTTGCGGTACCATGAGCATGCTTAGGAACTTCTCTCCCGTACATATCAACCGTCACAGGACCTTTATACAGTTTTCGAAGTGCTGGATTTTGCAGATTTTCAATATCATAACCAACTGTTAGTACGATTTGATTCGTAACAAATCCCTTTGAAACCAAATCCAGTGCTAATAATTCGGTCATCTCTTTTACAATAACTCTTGCTTTTTCAAAGGTATAAGGGTATTGTAGCACCTGACCACTACTGATACTATGCTGTTCAGGTTTATATGCTTTTACATCTTCCATGGTACAGGGCTCATAACCCCAAGCATGATCAATCAAAAGTTCTGCATTAATACCAAATAAACGAAATAATAAATCCTGGTTTTTCCAATCGGATGAGTTCCCCAATGAACATCTTGCAATGTCACCCATAGTAAACATTCCATACTCCGCCAACTTCTTTGCATAACCTCTTCCAACCCTCCAAAAATCTGTTAAAGGTTGATGATTCCATAGCAATTGTCGATACTTAAGTTCATCTAACTCTGCAATACGAACACCGTGTTCATCAGCTGGTATATGTTTTGCAACAATGTCCATAGCCACTTTACAAAGATATAAGTTCGTACCGATCCCTGCTGTAGCAGTGATTCCCATGGTTGTTGATACCTCACGAATTATTTTAGAAGCATACTCTTTGGCCGTCATGTTTGCAGTTTTTAGATACTGTGTCACATCCAGAAAAACCTCATCTACAGAATAAACATGAATATCTTCGGGTGCTACATAATTTAGATAGATATGATAAATTTTTGTACTATATTCCATATATTTTGCCATCTGTGGTGGTGCACAAATATAGTCCAATTCTAGTTCCGGATGAGTTCTTAATTCGGAATCTAAAAAAGAAGCCCCTTTAAACATTTGATTTGGAGCTTTTCTTTTTCGCTCTTCATTTGCTTCTTTTACCTTAGCAACCACTTCAAATAACCTAGCTCTGCCAGAAACACCCACTGTCTTCAATGTCGGAGTAACAGCAAGACAAATTGTTTTTTCTGTCCTACTATGATCTGCCACAACTAAATTGGTATCGAGTGGATCCAGCCCACGTTCCAGGCACTCTACCGAAGCATAAAAAGATTTTAAATCAATCGCGATATATAAATGCTCTTTATTTTCTCTACTCATTATGAACTCCATACATTTATTTTCTTATTTGTTGATATAATGCTAAAAGTTCCTGTTCATTCATAATTTTAGGAACAGGAAAGTGAATTTAAAATATCTTTTTGTTCTTTGCTTACCACACCCTCAGCAACAACAATCAAATCCATCTCATGACCGATTTCAATGATTTGTCGTACTATGGATTCTGTTTTTTTATTTTGTGTAATGTTATCAATAAACGACTTATCAATCTTTAACGTGGTTATCGGTAACGTTTGTAAATACTGAAAGGAAGAATAACCGGTTCCAAAATCGTCCAATGCAATTCGAAATCCCGCAGTCTTTAACTGCTGTAACATTTCAATGTTCTTTTTGGTTGAATCCATTTTATGAATCCGATAAGATAAGCGATCATAACCATGTCGCTGGCCAAGAATGATGGATAAAACCAGACCACTCACACCATATGTGCCAAAGGATAATAAACAATACAAGACCAAAATGCTACAAATAAAAACAATGCTTTAAAATTCATACGTCCAGCTACAGATCCTGTAATTAAGGCTGGGGTTATAATTGCAAACATCATTTGAAATAATACAAAAAGTAAATGTGGTAAATGAGGTGCCAGATTCTGAGTGCTAGTTTCAACACCACTTAATCCTGCCCATTTTAAATCGCCAATAATACCTGATACATTCCCGGAAAAACTTAGTGAATATCCAAACAACACCCACAAAACGGTTGCAAGACCCATAATAAAAAACGTAGACATCATAGTATTTAAAACATTTTTTTTTTTATTTTAAAATATAACTCAATTATATTCAAAAAAATCGTCCAATAAACGTAGGGCTGACTGAAGAATTTTTGCAGTCATTCCCCAAATTTTTATGTCTTTATAATGATAAAAGAGAATATCATAGGTACCCTTTAAAAAGTTATAATTTTCACCCTCTGGTATCCATTCATAAGGAAAGTCTTTTGCCAGTTCACTAACGATATGATTCATAAACCGATAAGGTTCATGAGTTTTCAGATAATCCAAGGGAACTAATATTATTTCCTCAACCTCATCAGGATTGAAAGTTCCCTGATAATCTTTAATTACACAAAAATATGTATGTAACAGAAGATTAAAAGGTGATAGATACTGATCTCCAACCCCTAGTATTTCAATTTGTCCTCTTTCTAAACACAGTTCTTCCATGGTTTCTCTGATAGCACATTCAAAGGTAGTCTCATTTTCCTCTAATTTTCCTCCTGGAAAGCTGATTTCTCCTGGCTGTCTGCGTAGCATTTTGGAGCGTTTTTCAAATAGTAAATGCACTTTCTCATCTTGCCAAACCAATGGAATCATAACTCCATATTGCTGGTAATTCTCTTCCCCCATGATATGTGGAATTCTACTTAAAAAATCTTCTCTTTTACTCATGGTCCAACTCCCTTAATAATTTTTTCTAGTTTCGGTTACTCACTATCACTGCATAATCTCTATATGTACAAACTCACCAACTGACCATGATTCCTGTCCGAAAGTCTCAACAATAAGTTCTTGTCCAAGTCCAAAGGCTGTAATTTCTAAAATTTTCCCTTTTTCAATAATATTTGTAATTTGAAATTGGGATTCTACTCGTCCTTTATCAAGTTTAATTTTATGTGGTCTAATAAATAACGGTCGTTCTAACATTTCACAAAATTTACTTCTAAAATCTTCACCTAGCCAGTTTCCTTTTCCCATTAATTTTGCAGATTTTATGGAATTTGGGCACTCATAAACTTCCTTGGCAGGTCCAATTTGCAGGATTTCACCCTGATCCATAAGTATCACGGTATCTGAAAGTCTTAAACATTCCTCCACTTGATGGGTAACGAAAAGAACCGTAAGATTTAATTTTTTTTGCAAATCTTTTAATAGCATTCCCATCTCTTCACGTAAAGAATAATCTAACCCGGAAAAAGGCTCATCTAGTAATATAAGACTTGGGTTTGGAGCAAGCGCTCTTGCAATGGAAACTCTTTGTTTCTGACCTCCAGATAATTCCTGTACCCTCCGCTTTTCAAACCCCTCAAGTTGCATTAGTTCCAAAAGAAATGTAATTTTCTTCTTAATCTCTTCTTTAGGAAATTTCTGAACTTCCATACCAAAAGCAATATTATCCTCTACTGTTAAGTGTGGAAATAGAAATGGCTCCTGATATACATGGGAAATTTTACGTTTATTTGCCGCTACATAAGTCACATCATGTCCATCCAAAAGTATACTTCCTTTTTCAGCTTCTAACAAGCCTGAGATAATTTTTAAGAGTGTACTTTTTCCACTACCAGAAGGTCCAAATATGGTAGTAAATGCTCCTTCTGGAACTTGTAACTCAATATTTTTTAGTATAAATTGATTATCAAATTTTTTTTGAATATCCATTAGTTGCAACTTCATATACATAACCATACCTTCCAGAGACTTGTTAATACAGATACTTTCGTTGTTTTGTCTTTTGATTACTGTAGGAAGCTGTGAGATAAAATACGATGCTATGTAGAACTAAAAATATAATAGCAACCGTTCCTCCATTTCCATAATCTGCATTTTGTAAATAAGGATATAACAATGTGGACAAGGTAACAATACTACCCCCACCCATTAAAAATGTCCCAAAAAAATCTGAGTTTGATAATAAAAAGCATAAGGCCACAGAAAAAACTAGTCCTGGAAGTAATAAGGGTAATTCTAACCTACGAAATAAATACCAGGAGTTAGCTCCCAAAGTTTGACCTATTTCTTTTATTTCCGGTGCAATTGCCTTAAAATAAGAAATGCCAATATTGGTTGCATATGGAACTAAAATTAACATATGTGTGAGAATAATTGCAGTATATGAGTTTGCGATGGATAAACGTATCATCATTAAATGAACTCCAATAAAAAGTGAAGTCGAAGGAATCAGCAGGGGAATCGTATAGAACAATAAACTTCTCTTTTTTTGAAACCAACCGCTTTTTACCAAAGATTTTGCTGCCATAAATCCTACTATGGTAGATGCAATCCCCGCCGCAAGCCCAATTACAACGGAGTTGCTAAAGGCCTTTATCAGAAGTGAATTATGTAACAAAAGATTTTTCCAATACTCTATTGTAAACCCAACAGGCAAAAGATTAGGATAACGATAACTTGAAAAAATAGATAAGAGAAAAATAAGAAAAAAAGGAATTATGATAAAAAAAACAAAGATTCCCGTTACTAATAACAACAGAAATTTACTGTTTTTTTTCATAATTTTTTCCACCTTTCATAATCGTTTTTAATAGGATACTATATAAAAATACAGTTATCGTACTAATTATTAATATTATGATATTCATAGCCATCGTTTTAGGAATTGTTTGAATATCCGAATGAATGTAAAGGCTATAAAGTTTACTGGAAAGAGTTATTGGTTCATTTGTACCCAATAGAAATGGTACCTCAAAGGAACCTATCTGATATACCAATAAAATGGAGGCACACCATACAATACTTTCAGATAGAAAAGGCAAATAAATCTTTAATAGAATCGAACTATGATTTCCTCCTAAGGTTTTAGCAATTTCACCATAGCCTGTATTAATTTCATTTAGAATATTCAGTGTAAAAAGAGCTACAAAAGGAGCTCCTTTTAAAATAAATACAAGTATAATTCCAAAACCATATGGATGATAAACCAGTTCTGGAAACTCTTTGATCCCTTCAATAAATCCTAGTTGATACAGTAGTCGTGATAAGAATCCTGTTTTTCCAATGGAAAGAATTACTAATAAAACCATATAAAGATAGGGTAACATCAATCCCATCTGTAGTATTTTTTTAATTAGAACTTGTATATATTTTGACTTTGATAAATAAATTCCATACGCTATCAAAACACCTGTTATGGTAGCTATTGAAGCTGAGATAAGCGCAAGAACTAAGGAAAAACTCATATTAATCAAAAAATTTGGTTCTTGAACGATGTCTACATATGCGTCAACTGAAATCCGATTCATACCTAACGCCGGAATGTGACCCATACTTTCCCAAAATACCTGTAATATTCCCCCTACCAAAAAAATACCAAACAAAAGAATCATTGGAAGGAGAAACCAGATGAAAGAATACTGTTTTAATCGTTTCTTTAAGTTTTTCTTCACTTTTTTCTCCTTTCCTTTTACTACTGTCCTGCTATCTGCTCAGCCCAGATTTCTTTGATCCATTGAATGTTATCAGCTTTCATTTCAGGAAGTCTTTTTTCAGTAAGTTCTGCAACTGGAATCGTTCCATTTTCAATTTCTACAGAATTGGCTTCTGTCATTTGCTCTTCTGTTAATTTTGAGGCATCATAGGATGGCATATCTCCCCATACCTGTGCTTTCATTTTTTCAATTTGAGCATCAGGGCTTTGTAAAAAATCTATCACCAAAAGTGAGGCTGCCTGATTTATTGAATTAAAAGGAATTGCCAAATAATGCGAATTTCCAATGGTCCCAGTGTCAAACACAAAGGTTTTTACTGTACTAGGGTAAGTACCATCTTGAACAAGTCCTGCAGTTTTTCCTACCTCAAAACCCATAGTTATGGATATTTCTCCATTTTGAAACATTTCATCCAACTGAGCTTGTGTTGCAGGATAAGATTTACCTTCATTCCATAGATATTGCTGAAGTTCTTTGAAATATTTTATGACAGGAAGCGACAATTCTTCAAACTCTTCCTTTGTCATGTCAGACTGAAAAATATCTGTTTCACCAGTTAATTCATAATATGCTCCTCTTACAAATGCTGCTCCCGCAAAATCATCTGCTACTTTTGGATAGGTAAATTGTCCAGGATTTTCTTTTACAAAAGCTAGTAGCTCCGCATAGGATTTTGGGGGATATAAGGTTACTGCCTCATCATACGAAAAAACCAACTGTGCCTTCCCCCAAATTGTCTCGTATCCTTCTATTTCTATACCTGAATCTAGTGATAAATCGGATGATTTTAAGTCATAGTAGGTATTTAAATTAGGTAGAAACCTTGGAATTGGGCCACTTAACAAACCAGCTTCCTTTGCAGTTAGAAAATTTTCTGCATTAATCCAAACCAGGTCAGCTGTTCCTTTTTCCACATTTCCTTTTTTTTCATTGATTAATTTTGTCAGATAATCCGGTGCATTCATTGGTTCCCTGTTTAAGGTAATCCCATACAGTTCTTTTAATTTTGGAGCCACATATTGATCCATATATTGATTGATACTTTCATTTCCGCCCCACATAAGAATCGATACCGTTTGATTGGATCCATTTGCTATAACCTCTTCCCAAGTAGTAAAATCCTGTACCTTTTTGACATCACTTTCTGTTTCAACTACTTTGGATCTGTTTTCTTCACTTCCACAAGATGCTAAAATTATAATTGAAAAAAATGCAGCAATCATAAGATGGCTGTATTTCTTAAACTTTTGTTTCATTATAAGGTTCTCCTTTTTTAAGATGTGTATCCTTTGAAAATTTTGTTTTAGATAAAAGAAATAAGTATACCAGAAGAACCGTCCCCCTGGTCTCTTGGTCCTTATTTTATAATTCGGAAAAAACGGATGATTCCAGTCAAAAAGATAAGTAGGGTAAATGCAAATAAAATATATGCACTTTGGTTTACCCATAGAAGCATTGCTGAAAAACAAAGAAAAGTTTCGGTTCGTTCAGCCAGTCCGATGTCATAGTGCATGCTTTTTGAACCAGCGTTTTGAAATAAAGCACCTGCTACCATAAAGGTTGAAAAATTAAATAAGACTGATACAAAAAACAATAGATAATAAAATGCGTCTTCTGGTCTCAAAAAATAAAAGCCCAAGATAATTCCTGCCTCGACAATACGATCAAATATCAAATCGAGAAAGGCTCCTAGATTGGAAGAAAGCTTCATAATTCTTGCAACGGTTCCATCAAGAACATCAAGAAATCCTGATACCCATAAAAATAATAGTGCTGGAATCAAATGTCCAAAAGCTATTAATCCCCCTGCAAGTAACCCAACAATTAAAGCTGCAACTGTTATTTGGTTCGGTTTAATTTTTAAATATATAAAACCTTTTCCTACCTGATCAAACACAGGTTGTACTTTTCCTCGTAATTTGGTGTCAATCATATAGTTCCTCACATATTTATTTTTTTCTGGCAAACTTCCATCGATTTTTCCAGGCTTTAAAAGTACTTACGGATTTTTGGTTTTGACTCTTAGGATATTTTATATCTTCTGAAAAAACAAGTTCTCCCAAATGTATCGTTTTTTTATCACAGACATTAAGTGCATGAACACAGCTTTGACAATAGCAAATAATATACTCTGCCTCTGTCTCCATTGCTCTTTTTGTTGCCATCTCTTTGTACTTATCTGGATTCAACTCATGATTCATATGGATAGAGCCACAACAATGGGTATGTTTGCGATTATGTTCAAATTCCTGAAACTCAAGTTTTAATTCTTTTAAAATCCATCTGACACTATCATGAATCTGAGTTTCCATACGAATACGACATGGATCATGAAGTGCAAAAGTTTTCTGTTTATCTACCATGTTACTTCTTTTCTGTTTTATATGATCTGGAAGTCCATATTCTGCTATGATTTCCCAAATGGTTTTAATTTCAACACTCTGCAAATGTTTTTTGTATACTTCGAAACAATTTTCACAAGCCACAATCACCATTTTAATCTGTTTGTGTTCTAAGTCTTTCTGTAGCTGCTCCAAATGGGTTTGAAATCGCTTCTCATTACCAATATCTTTAACTGGTTGCCCACAACATTGCATATATAGTTCTACATGGCTTATATTTTCTTTTAGATACCCAAACATTTTATTCACCAAATCTGGTCGATATCCAGAAAGACTACAGCCAGGCATAAAAAGAACCTTCGTATCTGCTTTCAACTTCCCACCTGAAAATGATTTCGATAAAGCAAGTATCTGATGAAACTGCACCTTTATCCTACCACAATTTTTGAGGCCTGTCTTTCGACATGCCTCACTTTGTTTTATTTCCACCTTAATTTTTTCCATAGGCTTCTACAAGTTTTTCATAACGTTCGCGATTTAAGCCCATATCAGAATATCCTGCTCTTGAAGCAGAACGATATTGAATTAATTTTGTACTGTCATCAAAATAAATTTCAATATCATCGTGATATTTCATCTTACTAGTTGTGGCAATCGCATAAATATAATTTGCCTCTTCTTTTTTAATTTCAATTCCACCATATTCTTGTAAAGCTTTCTTCATTGCCATTTTAGAACTTTCTAAAGAATCCTTAAAATTAAGTGGTTCTATTCTCTTGTTCTCATACGCAGTCTGTGTGGATACACAGTTTGGTTTTGATGGAATTTCTCTTAATTTCCCATTTTCAAGACCCAATGTTATCTGTGGTTTTTGATTTTGAATCACAATGCTTCCAGCCATCAAGGCTACTAATACAACGATTACTCCTAAAACTCCAATTAAAATTTCCATTCTTTTTTTTCCTCTTCTCTTCATCTTTTATTTTTTCACCCATCTTACAACTGGAAGATTCCATAGATTATCTACCAACACCTTTTTCCCTATTTTATTCAACACTTCCGAATACGTAGGGTAAGGATGAATTACGTTTGCAAGCTTCCCAAAATTGATACCTAGAGTCTTAACAACTTGAACCTCTGAAATAATTTCACCTGCTCGTTCCCCAAGAATCGTGCAACCCAACACTTTTCCATTTTGTTTCAATATTAACTTCACCATTCCAAAAGAACCCTCTTTTGTTTTTGCCCTATCAATATTTCCATATGGATACTCATACACTCTGATTGAGTCGCCATAACGCTCTCTGGCTTCCTTCTCTGATAATCCTGCTGTTGCCAACTCTGGTGAAGTAAAGGTACACCAAGATACATTTGTATAATCCATCTTTTTATTAATTGGCAGAATCGCATTTTGTGCAGCTCTTATCCCCTGTGCATTTGCCATATGAGAGAACATATAACTACCTGCCACATCACCAACTGCATACACTCCTTTTGCAGTGGTTTCCATATTGGGATTTACCGTAACACCTTTTTTTGTATATGCAATTCCTGCTTTCTCCAAATCAAGATGCATCACATTTGGTACTCTACCAAGTGCAAATAAAATCTTATCTCCTTCTACAACTTTTATCCCTGTGGATGTGCTTAACTGGAGTTTAACTTTACCTTCTTCCTCATATACTTTCACTGCTTTTGCAGCAGTATGAATCAAAAGTCCCTCATTTTCAAGTTCTTTACGAAGAAGACTTACCACTTTCTCATCTTCTCTTGGAAGAATCTGATCAGCCATTTCTATTAACTGTACCTGAACACCAAGTCGATTCATAGCTTGTGATAATTCCACACCAATTGCTCCTCCACCTAATACAAGGATACTTTTGGGTAGTTGTTTTTGTAAAAAGAAATTTTCATTGGTTAAGATTTCAATTTTATCCACGCCTTCAATGGGCGGTACCATGGGTGAAGACCCGGTACAAATAAATATCTTTTTCGCTTCAATTTCTTCTCCCAAAACTTCTAATCGATTGGCAGCGACAAATCTTGCTGGCCCTTGTAAATAATCAATACCATCCTTTTTTAAAACTTCAATACTTTCTCCCTGATAAACGTTCTCAATAATCCCCCGAACTTTTTCCATAACAAGTTCTGTATTCACTTCAAATTCAGCATATTTTCTAGCAGTGTAGATATCATTTGCCTGGTTAATCAGTGCTTTGCTAGGTATACAGCCTGCCCATGTGCACTCACCACCTGGTTTATTCTTATCAATCATCAATACGGATTTGCCAAATCCTCTAGCCGTGTATGCCACGGTAAGTCCGCCAGAACCTGCTCCAATTATTGCAACATCAACTTTCCTCATCTTTCATCCTCTTCTTCTTAATCATAAACTTATTTTTTTGTTTTTGTTTTACACAATTAAATTTTATACAATCTATATTTCGATAGTAACATTTCACTTTATAAGTGTCAATCAAAATTTTAAATTAAAAATAAGAATAATTATCTAGAAAAACGTTTTCCTATCGATTATAATTGACTTTGTTAAAATACAAATTAATGGAGGAGCTATGCAAACATTAAAAATAGGAAAAGGTCAGATGAAAACTTTTCAATCTGGAATTGAACGAGAATGGGTTATCACAAATGGTCTTGGTGGCTATGCTGGAAGTTCCATTATAGGTGCCCATACAAGGAAACATCACGGTATGTTAATTGCCAGTCTTCATCCTCCTGTGGAACGATATTTAATACTATCTAAACTGAATGAATTCTTTCAGATTGGAACGAAACAAATATCCTTAAAAACAAACCAAAGACCAGGTGGACAAAATGAAGAAGGCCAGGTGTATCAACAACGTTTTCTATATGATGGACTTCCCAGTTTTGTATACTCGTTTTCTGGTGTTCGATTTTCCAAGACAATCAGTTTTGAACATGGAAAAAATACAGTAGCCATAGCCTATGAAATAGAAAATGGTGGAAAAGAACTTGAATTTACATTTGTTCCACTCTTTAATTACCGAGATCATAATGAACGAAGTGAACGTGGGGATTTAAAATTTGATACATCTTTTCAAGACAAAACGATCAAACTGATACCAGCGAAGAATAAAAATATTACCATACAGTTTTATACCAGCGAAGGCCAGATTGCTCCAAATCCAGAATTATATGATGCAGATATGGAGTTGCAAACGGAAATCAATACTGGCATGAGTTGTATTGAAAACAATTTTACTCCTTATCAGATATCAGTCAAGGTTCTGCCTTTCGAGCATAAAAAAATTTCTGTAATTGCTTCCATTGAAGATTCCTTTGAAAAAGACGCTTTTCTCACCATTGAAAATTCAAAAAGGCGACTGACGAGTTTAGAAATGCAGGCAGGTTTACAGGACTCTTTTGCAAATAGCCTTGTGCTTGCAGCCGACCAGTTCATTGTAGACAGAGCCTCAACTGGATATAAAACTGTTCTTGCAGGACTTCCCTGGTTTACAGATTGGGGACGGGACACCATGATAGCTCTGCAGGGTTTAACTTTGGTCACCAAACGATTTGAAGATGCAAAAGGTATTCTGAAAACTTTTGCCAAGTACGTAAAGAAAGGCCTTGTTCCTAACATGTTTCCAGATGAAGGTCTAGAACCTTTATACAATACAGTAGATGCCTCACTTTGGTATTTTTACTCTGTAGATCAATATTTGAATTACACAGGAACAGCTGATGACTATGCTTTTATCCAAAATGAAATCTATCCAAAGTTAAAAGAAATTATCGAATATTATCAAAAAGGAACAGATTTTTCTATTCACATGGAAGAGGATGGATTAATACATGCCGGTGGTGGACTTGATCAGGTTACCTGGATGGATGTGCGTGTTGGAGAATGGGTTGTTACACCAAGACATGGAAAGCCGGTGGAAATTAATGCTCTCTGGTATAATGCCTTAAAAGTTATGGAAAAGTTATCTACTCATTTTGGAGAGAATGCAAATTCTTATGCAGAACTTGCCAAAAAAGTTTCCACTTCCTTTTTACAAGAATTCTGGAATGCCGAAAAAAATTGCTTATATGATGTGGTTTCTGATGATGAAAAGGATGAAAAAATAAGACCAAATCAGATATATGCGGTCTCTCTTCCCAATACCATGCTACCAGGTGAGATGGCTTTTTCGGTTGTTCAGACCGTGTACTCTCATCTTTATGCAACCTATGGTTTAAGAAGCTTGTCACCTGAAGATCCCGAATATAAAGGTCTCTATTTTGGTAAATTACATGACCGCGATGGAGCTTACCATCAGGGAACTGCCTGGGCCTTTCCACTTGGAGCCTTTATTACAGCTTACGTGAAAGTCCATCATCATTCTCCTGAAAGTATTCTTTTTGCAAAAAAATTACTGGAGCCTATGGAAGATCACTTGTTAGATGGTTGCATTGGATCCATTGCCGAAATCTTTGACGGAAATGAACCTCATATATCCAGAGGTTGTTATGCTCAGGCCTGGAGTGTTGGTGAGATTTTACGTTGTTACGTGGAAGATTTATTATAAAAAAGCCTCCAATTAATTTGGAGGCTTCCTCATTATTTCTTAGTTGTAAATACAACTTTGTTGCATTGTGTTACAATTGCCTTTTGAAGTGTTATTTCTCTGACCATTTCCGTTTCCATTTCCAGTTCCAGTTCCAGTTCCGTTTCCAACAACACCATCTACTTTCCTCTAGTGTGTAATCCTGCTACAGTAAGTATTGCGATTTTTCTTCCAAAATTTTTTTCATATCAAACATCTCCTTTTTTCACTCATACAGCTCTTGCTGCTTTTCTTTGTTTACAAGTTCAGTATAGAAGATAAATATGATAGAAATATGATAGAACTCAGAAAGATTTATGAGAATCTTCTTTTTTTAAAGTAAACCAGAAAGTAGAACCTTGATTTTTTTTGCTTTCTACTCCAAAAGACGAGTTGTGTAATTGCAAAATTCGTTTCACAATTGCTAAACCAAGTCCTGTACCATTCTATTTCTCACCATCTGGCAGAGGCACCTGGTAAAAACGATCAAAAACATAGGGCAGTTGGTCTTCCGAAATTCCCATCCCATAATCCTTAATTTGAATGGTTATGGTATCTTTCTGTTCCTGAATATGTATTTCAACGCTTTTATTTTCTCCCGAAAACTTATATGCATTTCCTATTAGATTATAAAAAACCTGTTGAATCATTGCTTTATCTGCTACAACCATAAAATCTCCGGCCGGTAGTTCATCCAATGATAAACTATGTCCGAATGAACCCAGTTCAAAATGATTCTTCAAATCACAAAGCAAGTCAGTTAAGGAAAACGATTCTAGTTTTAAAGTCTTAACATCCGCTTGCAATTTTGAAAAATCTAAAATTTCACTTACCATATGACTTAAACGTTCGGTTTCTGTTATGATGATACCTAATTGTTTTTCTCGTTTTTCTGGGATGTTTCCTGTTATATCGCGAATCGTCTCTGCATAGCCTTTAATTAACGTAAGTGGAGTACGAAGTTCATGGGATATGTTAGCAATCAATTCTTTTTGAAGAATATCATTCCGCATCAATGCATCTCCCATTTGATTCATTTGCATTGCCAATTTTCTTGATACTAAAAAAGACATTTCCTATGTATCCAAGTATTAAGATTCCAGCAAACATTTCCACATAGTTCATTTTAGTCCAGGCACTTAGGATGAAGTAGCCAATTCCATATTTGGTTGCGTAATTTTCAGCAAAAAATAAGGATGCCAGAGCAATTCCTATGCTGATGCGAAGTGCAGATATGGTTCGTGGAAGGATTGCTGGAAGGATTACATATCGAATCAAAATTCTTTTTTTACTGCTGAATCTTTGTATCACTTTTATATAATCCTTATCAATATCCAAAACTCCATCTCTTACTGCCAAAATTATCTGAAATACCACAATAAAAACCACCAACAGAATTTTGGATGTGTTCCCTAGTCCAAATAAAATCACAAAAACAGGCAGAAAGGCTACTTTTGGAATTGGATAAATAAAATAAAGTAAGGGATCCAGCAATTTTTTCATGAATGGATTCATGCCAATTATAATTCCTAAGGGTAACCCTAAAATAAGAGCTAATAAAATGGAACTTATGATTTTGAAAAGCCAAATATAGTGCTTGCCAAATTAACACAACACTTAGAAAGCCTATTAGAATGTGCAATAATCTGTACTTCATAGGAATACTCCATTCCAAGCATCTGCCGAAGCTTTATACAAAATTCATAATAAGACAATTGTTCTTTTACATTCGGCAAACCAAAGAAAGGATTTAACACCTCGATTAGTTTTCCATTTTCATGCAGAATGACTATTTTTTCACCAAGAAAAACTGCTTCCTCTATATCATGAGTTACAAATAAAAGTGTATATTATTGCATAGGAAATTCCTTTTTCAAAGGTATAGGATAAATTCTGAAAAACCAAATTATGTTCATAAGAAAATTCCAGACTTTCTATTTGAATCATTGAGGTATCATCCATGATATCTTCTCCTATTCCGAATCTTGCTCCTGGCATTTTGGACAAATTCCATAAATTTCTAGCTTGTGTCCTTCCATTCGATATCCTGAACTTCTCTCCACTTCCATAACATAGGCTTCTACTGGGCAACCACTAATAATCACGATTTCTTTACATCTGCTACAAATTAGATGATGATGATGTTCATGAGTATTGATGGAATATAAAGATTTGGTTTCTTCCGCAAAGGATGTTTTTAACACCAACCCTTTCCCAACAAACTGTTCCAAAGCACGATAAACCGTAGAAAGATTGATTTCCACCTCTCTACTTTTTAAACGAAAATGAATTTGTTCTGCAGACATCGGATTTGCTTCTTCTGCCAAAACTTCAAATAAAATCTGTCTTTGTCTGGTAACACGAAGTCCAGCTGCATCCAAAGCACAAATGGCACAGCTATCTTCATGGTGTTGATGTTCTGCTCGACTCATCCTCGTCCTCCTATTTTTTTAATTCCAAAAAAGATTGCAAAACAAATGGCATTTAAAATAACTATAGTTGCTCCTGATGGTAGGTTCAGAACAAAGGAAAGTAAAACACCAGTTACAACGCAAAATACAGAAACGGATATAGATAAGGCAATCGTCTGCTTAAAGCTTTTGGATAACTGTAGCGCTGTAACCGTAGGGAAAATAATCATACTGGAAATCAACATGGTTCCAACTACACGTATCCCCAAAACAATAGTGATTGAGGTTAGTATGGCAATGATCCTGTTCATTAGTTTTACATCGATACCAATTACACCTGCAAATTCTTCATCATGAGCCACTGCTACCAAGGCATTGTAAAATAAAAACAAACCTACAATAACTACAATTGACAAGATAATCGATAAAACCAAATCCAAATCACTGATAACCAAAATACTACCAAATAAATAACTAAATAAATCTACATTAAATCCACTGGACACACTGGCAAGCAGTACACCAAACGCAACCGAAAAACTTGAAACCAAACCAATCGCGGCATCTCCATGTAAATCAGCTTTTTCATTTAACTTTAATATTAGAAAAGATGCCAAAATAACTACTGGAATGGAAACCAGTAAGGGTGATGAATTTAATAATAATGCCAACGCAACCGTTGCAAAACTAACATGAGCAAGTCCATCGCCTATCATTGAGAATTTCTTTAATACCAGAAAAATTCCAAGGACAGAGCTGCTGAGTGCTATCATTGAGCCAACAATCAATGCTTTTATTATAAATTGATACTGAAATGCCTCCAATAGGCTACTTACAATCTGATTCATCTGTGTGCCTCCAACAAAATTGATGCTGTGCTGCATGTCCAAAATATGCTGTCATATCGGAAGACTTGCAGAATCTTTCATAATCCCCAAAAAATACCAGTTCTTTATCTAAATACATCATTTTCTTCGTATATTTTCCTATAGATCCAATATCATGAGAGACCAACAGAATTGTCATTCCCTCTTTTTGATTTAATTCTGCAATCAGTTGATAGAAATCTTCCCGGACCTTTGGGTCCAGAGCACTGGTTGGTTCGTCTAAAATCAATAATCGTGGTTCATTCACCATTGCTCTTGCCAGAAGAACTCTCTGTTGCTGCCCTCCCGAAAGATCTCCTAATCTTTTATTTTTCAGATGTAAAATCGAAAGACGATCCAAAATTCGCTCTATTTTTTCTTTGTCTTCCTTCTGAATAAATTTGGGAAAGGCTTTCGTTCCAATTAAACCGATACCTACGATTTCACTTACTCTGGCCGGAAAAAGACGATCATTTACTAAGATTTTCTGAGGTAAGTATCCAAAATGCTGAATTCCTTTTTCCTTTTCCATATATTCTATTTCACCCTCTGCACAGGGCAAAAGCCCTAGTAAACCCTTGATTAAAGTGGTTTTCCCAGAGCCATTCGGTCCAACAATTCCTATATAGTCACCTTTTTCAACTTCAAAATTGACATTCGTTAAAACCTCATTGCGACCATAACGCATACTAAGATCTTTTACACGTAGAACTATGTTACTTTCCATTGAGTCCTCCAATCAGACGCTCCAAATTTTCTCTCATAATTGTAATGTAAGTTATTCCCTGTTCCAGTTCTTCCTTGGAAACATTATGTGCAGCATGTAACAATTCCATATTGGCACCTGTTTCTTCTGCAATTACACGAGAAACTTTGGGATCTAATAATTCTTCATAAAAAATAGTCTTTACTTGCAAAGAATTCATCAAGTCAATCATCTCTGCTATTTTCTGAGGTGTTGGTTCCGCATCTGGTGAAAATCCTTCATAAGGGCTTACATATTCCATCTCATACTGATGTGCAAAATATCCAAAAGCAAAATGTCCACCAAATATAATCTTACGTGTTTCTAAGGTTGAAAGACCTTCTGCAATATCTGCATCTAATTTTTCTAGTTCTGTCTTATATGCTTCTGCATTTGCTGTATAAAACTCTGCATTGGTTGGATCTACTTCAACAAGTGCTTTTAAAATATTGTCTACCATGATAATGGCATTTAAAGGATTGGTCCATATATGAGGATCATATTCACCGTCTTCGTGTTCTTCTTCCTCGTGTTCTTCATCTTCAAGTTCTTCATCATGATCATGGTCTGAAGTTAATAATTCGATATTTCGGCTACTGTCAATAACCCTTAAATCTATGGCATCAATGCCTTCGATTGTCTTATGAGCCCAGGGTTCCATTCCTTCTCCTGTATAAATAAAAATATCTGCCTGGCTAATTGAAACAACATCCTGAGGTGTAGGTTCATAAGAATGGGCTTCTACTCCTGGTGGTAATAGTAAAGATACCTCAACTTTATCTCCACCGATTGCTCTGGTAAAATCATATTGTGGAAATAAGGTTGTAACAACCTGTATTTTTTCATCATCTATGCTTACTGCATCGGTTTCAACTTGTGTGTCTGTCTGATTCGTATTGTTCGCTGAACAACCTGTTGTTAGAATTATCGCAAGTACTGCTATTATGATGTTCTTAAGTTTTCTCATTTTTGTATCCTCCAAAAGTTTATGCAGATGCAAATCATTTGCATTTACTAAAGAGAGAATAGCACTTCCTATCTTTCTTGTCAACGCGAAAGAGAAAGCCTTTATGAGATAAATTATCATTTGGATTCAGAAAATTTTTTATCCAATTTTATTTCGATTCCACGAAGTCCGTAATGTGCTACAATCGCAAGACTTGCAGAAAGGATACTTCCTATTATAATTTTATTTGTATTCAGCGTTCTTAATCCATCAAACAATATGGTTCCCAAACCACCCGCATTGATGGATGCTGCTATGGTTCCGATTCCTATGGTTGAAACAATTGCGGTGGTTTTACCAAGCCCTGTAAGTGGAATTAAGATAGCAAACATGGCAAGACTTGGAATTGAATACAGCATGGAAGTAATGCTAACGAACAGATTTTGTAATGCATGAAAATAGATACAAAAAACAAGTAAAATTGAGACCACACATAGAGAAAAAAACATAGATAACACAACAAGTTGCAAATGTTCAAATAATGCAGTTAATAATTTGTCATAATATTTCATCACATAATTAATCATGGTATTTCTCCCAAAATCTCCCTTTCTCACGGGCTGAGGCGATAAGTGAAGAAACAAACTTATCTGCTGGATGTTTAATTATATGCTCAGGGGTATCAAATTGAATAATTCTACCTTCGTTCATGATCATAATTCTAGTTCCCATTTTAAAGGCTTCTTCGATATCATGCGTTACGAATAAGAATGTTTTCTTTAAACCCCCATGAATTTGAAGCAGTTCATCCTGTAAATTAAGTCGATTGATAGAATCAATAGCACCAAAAGGTTCATCCAGAAGCATGATTTTAGGGTCAACAGCCAATGCTCTTGCAAGCCCTACCCTTTGCTGCTGTCCTCCTGATAATTGTTTCGGATATCTGTTTTTATAATCCTTCGGTGATAAGCCCACCAGAAGCAGCAATTCGTCAATCCTCTCATCAATTAAAGGAAGCCTTATTTTTCTCCATACCTGCGAGGAAGTCATGCCACAACTAAAAGCTGTTTCTATAACAAAGTCTGGTACATCTTCTAACCCTGCAACGGTATTCATTAGAATTGGTGGTATTGCGAGCAAAGTCAAAGCAACTAATGCAGGTTTTAATCCTGTTCCAAAAATCGGTATAAAAAGGATAAGTATCGCTAAACTTGGAATTAGCCGTAATGCACCAAATAGATTTGTTACCGCTTGCTGATGTTTTTTATATTTTACACTGATAACCCCAAAAGGAATTGCAATAAGGATTGCAATGATAAGTGCTATCGAACTAATGAACATGTGCTTGTAAACTGCTTCTAAGTAGGAGTTCATATCCTCGCGAAAATAGGTAAGCATTTGATTCCACATGTTATTGTCCTCCTTTCGAAATCAATTAACAATTTACGAAAAATTAAATGTTTGCGCCTCATCTGTTTTGCTTAGTTCAAATGGTCCTGGTATAATCTGATGTCTTAATCTTTTCACACCATAATAATCTAGATCAAATACATAAGGTAAGGCATCTGGATTCTCATATTGCATATTGGCATGATAGGTTTTACCTAGTAACTCGGTTGTCACCAGTTCTGTTTTCGTATTTTCTAATAACTTTGGTAACTGGTATTGAATCTGAACTTGCCCGGTTTGAGGCTTTAATATTACTTGAATTGCCTTTTCTTCATAAACATCTGGGGCTAATTCATGGGTGCTTGGTGTTGCATGATACAAATAAAAATTTCCACCCATAGAAACTGGAAGTACCATATTTCCCATATAAAAATCCTTTGCGGCGTCTCCAAGTGCTTCAATTTCTTCTTTACTGTACTCCCACCACTTTTTATCTTTCACATCAGGATAGGAGTCATAAGCAGCAAGTCCAACCGGATGCAAGAAACATATGGAATCCTCTGGAACCCCATCCATAACCATCTTACCATTCTCACCTACATGATCTCTTGGTTTTAATGGCAGGTGTTCGAAAAATGTAATAGGAACTTTCTCACAAGGAGAATCTTGATCCCCTAAAAAAATGTTGTTAAAATATCGATCGTCTCCACCCGTAATATTTGAATACCCTGCCACGGCTGTCTCATGTGGAAAATGATATGGCGTTACACGGTTTTTTTCAGATTGAATAACAAATCTACCAGCAAATAAATTATGAACAAAGGCACCGCCCTGAGCCATATTTCGAAAGTTCATAGGTGAAAGGAATACATTATGATCTACTAAATAGGGACCATGACATACCTCGACAAAAAAATCTTCCGATAAATTATCAAACATGATATTTCGACTAATACGAGTCCCTTGAGCCTGCCAATCCAGCCAAATACCACGATAGCAACTATAAATCTTGTTTTCATAAACCTGAGTATCTAATGACGCATGCAATTTAATTCCTGCGACTTCAGCTCCATGTCTCAGTCGTTTGTGATGAATATTGAAAATACGATTCTTGTATAGTTCACTAAATGCTGCCCCCATATGTCCAACGATTCCAGCTTGTTCACAATCATGAATGATATTATTTCGCACAATATGACTGCCAATTGTTTCTTTATTCCAGCCATCATGGATTGCTTTTAATATGACTTCCTGTTCTCTCTGTGTTCCACCTTTTGTATGAAAGTTTTGTTGTTTTTCGTGTCCGGTTCCGATTTTGGTTCCTAAACTGATACCAACACTTTTCGATTCCGATATGATATTATTTTCAATTATCCAACCCTTACTCCAATGTGGACCAATCAATCCTTCTTGAAAATCTGTAGGTGGTGCCCATTGAGGGGATGCCTGACGAAGTGTAAAACCACGAACTGTTATATAATCGAGACCTGGTTTTTCTGGCCAAAAACAAAAGGGACGAACATTGATTTCGACCATCTCTTTACGTGGATCCAAGTCTCCAAAATTCGCCCAAATTTTAGTTGTATTTGAATCAACAGTTGCAAACCAGGTTCGTAATGAATCTTTTTCATACTTGGCATCCTTCCAGCCTTCAGGATTTCGAACCTTTTCTAAAGAATCTGTTTCGTACAGTGATTTGTGATTTAGATATACATCTCCCAAGTGAACAGGAAATGCGCCTTCAAATAACCAGTCTCCACTTAGTTCTGTTTCAAAAGGATTGCGATATAAAAATAATGAATTATTTATCTCAGTACTCCATACCTGCCTATCTTCTAAAATCCAATTCGTAATTCTCTCTGCTCCAGTAATCACCACTTCTCCATCACCTGCAGACTGATAAACAATTCTGTTTTCCTTAGTGCCACCATTTTGAGGATTCACCCATTCTGGGTAAACTCCTGCATGAACAGTAACGATATCTCCTGCTAATGCAAGAAAAGCTGCTCTTGATATTGTTCGAAAGGGTTTTCCAATGTACCTTCTGCCTGATCGTCTCCGTTAATTGATACATGATATTCCATTTTTGTTCTCCTACATATTTTTATATTTTAATATATTTCTTAAAGTCCACTTGATAAAGGAACCAACTGTTGAACTGTCACATCCACCAACCCTCTTGATGTAAGTTTTAAATCAGGAATCACCGGCAGACTGACAAAGGCCAGTGTCATAAAAGGGTCAATTTCTCTTGTAATTCCTAGTCCATAAGCAGCCTCTCTCAGTTCCAATTGCCTACCCGCTACCTCTTCGACCGCTAAATCACTCATTAAACCAGCAATGGGTAAGGGCAATACCACAAGAACCGTCCCCCTGGTTACTACTACACAGCCGCCGCCTAGTTCGGATACTTTGTTTGCTGCCAATACCATATCCTCATCATTAGTTCCAAGTACAATTAAATTATGAGCATCATGAGATACGGAAGCGGCAATCGCTCCTTCCTTCATACCAAAGCCTCTTAGAAATCCTAAACCAATATGTCCTGTGTTTCGATGACGTTCGATAACTGCAAGTTTTAATATATCCTGTTCGACCGATACGCAGCCTGGTGCGATTGCACCTGTATATGGCAAGGCAAGACACTGTGCTGCCTGTATCGTTGCCATTCTTATTGCCGTTATAACAGAACAACCGGACTGTACTGCTTCTCGAATTATCCCATCAATATGTCCATCATTAATAAAATCAGAAGGTTGTTTGTCATCCGATACAAAAAGGCATCTTCTAGACCAAGGTTCTTCAAATAGTGGCAATAAATCTTTCAGGTTTCTGGCTGCTGTACCCTGACGTATCATTACCCATTGACCTTTCCGAATCTTCTCTTTTGCTTCACTAACTTCCGAACATTCATGATCATCTTGAATTCTTGCACTGATATATGCGTCTAAATCTTTCCCTGAAAGCAAGGGAGCATGTCCATTTACAATTTTCTTATGTTTATGGGCGTCTTGAATTTTATCTCTGATTGATTGTTCTTTTGAAATCACTCCCGTATAATCCATCATTTCACCTAAGCCGATGACCCGTGGATGTTGATAGAAGGGTGATAATTGTTCTGCTGTTAAAAACGCACCATTTTCTTCAAATGGAGAACAAGGTACACAGGATGGAAGTGTGACAAACAAATCCATGGGTAAATCTTCACTTGCTTCCAACATATACTCTATACCCAAGGTTCCACAAACATTGGCTAATTCATGAGGATCTGCTGCTACTGCTGTGGTTCCATGAGAAACACATTGCTTTGCAAACTCTTCGGGCATTAACATGGTGCTTTCAATATGAATATGTCCATCAATAAAACCGGGGCAGACATAGTTTCCATTCATTTCGATACAAACATCTGTTTCTTCATCATCATAAGTACCAACACCAAGAATTCTGTCTTCATCGAACAATACATCAGCTACTTCTATTTCATCGGTAAAAACATTTACCACTTTCGCCTTTTTAAGTAGAGTTTTCATCTAGCAGCCCTCCCATTTATTTATTAACTTTTTATCGACTTTTCTCTAACCAAGAGCTACATCTAGAACCATCATAATCGCAAAGCCCAATAAGCAACCAATAGTAGAAATGTCTGTTTTTGAACCGCCTTCTTCTCGCTGGGCTTCGGGAATTAATTCTTCTACCACAACATAAATCATGGCTCCAGCTGCAAATGCAAGTGCATATGGTAATAAATGTTGCATTTTAACAACGGCATATGCTCCAATTACGCCTGCAATAGGTTCTACAATTCCAGAAGCCTGTCCATATAAAAAGGCTTTTCTACGACTGTAGCCTTCTCTTCTAAGTGGGATTGATACTGCGGCTCCTTCTGGAAAATTTTGCAGACCAATACCAATTGCCAGTGCAATTGCACCAGCAAGTGTAGCTGTTGTTCCATCACCTAACGCGAGTGCACCAAATGCTACACCTACTGCAAGTCCCTCTGGAATATTATGCAGAGTAATTGCAAGTACTAGCAAAATACTGCGTTGCATATTTGTCTTAATTCCTTCTGCCTGTGAAACATCCAAACCCATATGTAAATGGGGCATAATTTTATCAACCAGATATAAAAACAATCCTCCAGATAAAAATCCTGCCGTTGCAGTTATATAAGGAATCTGTCCCAATTGTTCTGCCATATCAATACTGGGTGCAAGAAGAGACCAGAAACTTGCTGCGATCATTACCCCCGCTGCAAATCCGAGCATTCCATTTAGTACCTTTTTATTAATCACTTTAAAGAAAAAAACAAGAGAAGCACCTAGTGCTGTAACTCCCCATGTAAACAATGTTGCAATGAGTGCCATTTCAACATAACTAAATCCACTTAACCATTGAATCATATCTATAACCTTACCTTTCAGAATAAACTTTTAAAATCTAAATTACAAAACAAGTTTACTCCTTTTAAAGATTATTTACTACCCTTAAATTATAGAAAAGAGCATGAAAAAAGACACTCATGAGTGTCTTTTTTCATACTCCATATATCTAGGCTCTTGCCTTCTCTATTAGAGCAACCGCTTCTTCTACTTTTAATACTTTTCCATAGGATAATACTTTTTCATCAACCACCAATGCTGGAGTTGTCATAACACCATAAGCAGCTATTACCGCAAAATCTGTAACATGTTCAATCTTTGTATCCATGCCTAATTTGGTTAATGCAGCCTTTACATTTGCTTCTAGTTCATTACACTTTGCACAACCTGAGCCAAGAACCTTTACCGTACTTGTTTCATTCAACTCTTCCTTTTTCTTACCAAAACCAAATAATCCCATACTTCTATCTCCTTCGTATTTTTATTATGTTAAAATAAAATGATTTTCCAATAACTCAAGTATACTCTTTGCTTTAGAAAAGCCCTCCTGATTAAGAGAATAATGCATCCACTTACCCTGACGATTTGCATCCACAAAACCTGCCTCACATAGTATTTTCATATGATGTGATAAGGTAGATTGACTAATTTCTAAATCTTCTAATAATCTACAGGCGCAGCGCTCTTCATTTTGTAAAGTCTCTAATATCAGTAAGCGATTGGGATCACTTAAAGCTTTAAACATTGCAGCTTCATTTTCATATTTTATATTCATATAAGCACCTAAATCCTTCCTTAAGTTAGAGAACCAGAAAACTAAAGGCATTAAAGAAATATCCAATTATGATAATTCCTACCGTAACAACTGCAATAAAAATTGCTAATAATTTATTTTTTACCACACGTTTTAACATAATCATGGATGGTAAACTAAGTGCTGTTACACCCATCATAAAGGAAAGAATCGTTCCAACTCCTACTCCTTTTGCAAATAAAGCTTCAGCAATGGGAATTGTTCCAAAAATATCTGCATACAAAGGTATTCCAACAATCGTTGCAATCAACACAGAAAAAGGATTATTTTCGCCAAGTATGGTCTGTATCAGCGATTCTGGAATCCAGTTGTGAATTAAAGCTCCAATACCTACACCAATTAAAACATAGAAAAAAACCTTTTTAACCGTTGCCATTACCTGTTCTCTTGCATAAATCATCCGATCTTTTCGTGTTAAATCAGGAACTTCAATATCTACGGTAGCTCCTGGATTTGTAAATTTCACTACATAGTCTTCCATTCCTAACTTATCAATGAAGGTTCCCCCAGCAACTGCAAGAATCAAACCTACCACGACATAAACAATTGCAATTCTTGCACCGAAAATACTCATTAATAGAATAAAAGCACCTAAATCAACCAAAGGTGAGGAGATTAGAAAAGAAAATGTAACCCCCACAGGAAGTCCTGCATTGGTAAACCCTATAAAAAGTGGAATCGAAGAACAACTACAAAAAGGAGTTACTGTTCCCAGCAATGCACTTAACACATTGGCTTTTATTCCATGGAACCTTCCCAGAATCTGTTTGGTTCTTTCTGGTGGAAAGTAACTTTGAATATACGAAATCACAAAAATCAAAACAGATAACAATACGAATATTTTAATCGTATCATATAAAAAAAACTGTATACTTGCCCCAATTCTTGCTGAAATATCCAAACCAAGTCTTGTCAAGAACTCTCCTATTAACTCGTTTAACCACTTCATTGCCAAAATCTGATTTTGAAAAAAATCCCACACAAACTTCATAATCATTTCATCCTTCCACATATCGATATTCATCAATCTGAAAACAGTATAATCCTCATATCGAAGTTTGTCAATGTGATATTGGAAAATAAAATGAAATATCCATAAAGACAAAATATCCATAAAGACTCTAGAAACCTTTCCTAACACATGCTACAATTGTAATAACAATTCTATGGTGCTTGAAATTCTAACATGATTTTCATGAGGAGATTCATTATGACAAAATACATTCTTCCCTTCAAAGTACCAACTAAAGTATTTATCTTTAGCATTCTTTTCTGTTTGCTTTTGTTTACATGGCAAAAGTCTACGGTTTATGCCCATCAGGATGACAGCTCAACGACTGCTGAACTTAATCTTTCATCCTTTCCCAAACAACAGGCAGATTACCAAGATTCTCATATGACTTCCTATGGCTCCATCATTCTTAATCGTATTCAGATAGAGCCTTTTAATCTTGTTGCAACTATACTTTTTTTATTAGCCATCATTCATTCTATGCTAACTAGCAAATTTCAAAAAAAGGCGCATATTCTTGAAGAACAATATCAAAATCTCATCAATCAAGGAAAACGAGACAAAAATTCACACTCCATTCGTGCCAGTATCTTTCATCTTATGGGTGAAGTGGAAGTTGTGTTTGGATTATGGGCAGTTGTCCTAACTCTTTTTATCGCTTTCTTTTATGATTTTCATACCGTTGTTCAATACATGAATTCCTTACATTACACAGAACCTTTATTTGTAATTGTTATCATGACCATTGCATCCAGTCGACCTGTCATAAAGTTTTTCGAGTTATTGTTAGGTAAAATAGTTTCCTTAATTGGTGACTCACTTGAAATGTGGTGGATTACCATCCTTGTCATAACGCCTCTTCTTGGTTCTATCATTACAGAACCTGCCGCTATGACCATAGGTGCCTTTTTACTCTCTGATAAATTTTATAGTTTACAACCTAGTAATCGTTTGAAATATGCAACCCTTGCTTTACTTTTTGTAAATGTTTCCATAGGTGGAGTTCTTACCAATTTTGCTGCCCCTCCTATTTTAATGGTGGCAGGAACATGGAATTGGAATACATCTTATATGTTTTTTCATTTTGGATGGAAGGCTGTTATAGCGATTTTACTTTCTACAGGTTCTTTTTTCCTCCTCTTTCATCATGATTTAACAGAACTAAAAGGTGCCTACCAAGACTACCGATACAAACGCTATATTCAAAAACGTTTTATCAGTAAAAAAGAAATAGAAGAAAGCTTTGAAAGACTTGAACAACTAGTAGATAAAAATGTTTCTTTTACTAGTGAATTGGATGCCTACAGTACGATTCTACAAGAAAACATCAAAGAACTGGCAAAAGAAAAACTCACTTCAGAAGAAATCAAAAAATATAATATCGAGACTGCTATCGATGAAAAATTTAATGGAATCATATACGAAGAAATGTGTCGAACCATTCCTGGCCTTCTTCCCCTTGAACAAAGGCCCACATATGTGGATCCAAATTGGGATCAACGAGAAGACAGTGTCCCTGCTTGGATTATCATTGTTCATATTTGCTTCCTTGCTTGGACCGTATTCAACGCTCACGAGCCAGTACTTTTTATGGCAGGATTTTTATTTTTCCTTGGCTTTTATCAGGTAACTTCTTATTACCAAAATCGACTGGATTTGAAACAACCCTTAATGGTTGCTTTTTTCCTGGCAGGACTCGTTATTCATGGAACTCTGCAAGGATGGTGGATAGCCCCACTTCTTGGTAGTCTTCCTCCATTAGCACTTAATCTGACCGGAACTGTATTAACTGCATTTAATGACAATGCTGCAATTACCTATTTGAGTACCTTAGTAACCAATTTTCCTGATGAATTAAAATATGCAATTGTTACCGGTGCCATTACCGGTGGTGGTTTAACTGTCATCGCCAATGCCCCAAATCCTGTTGGTCAATCCATATTAAAGCAACATTTTAAACATGGAATTTCTTCGGCTTCCTTGTTAAAATATGCCTTACTACCTACCTTCATTACTGCACTGATTTTTTTCCTGTTTCAATAACAAACGCGAGGTGACCCAATGACAATTTTCGAAAAAGAAATCCCTTCTTCCTTTGATGCAGTTCAATTTACCGTAGATGAAATTGATGTGGTTTTGGGTGAAATCATCCCTGCTATACCAACTCATATTTTTTTTAAAATTGATTTTATACTACGAGAACTTCTAAATAATGCCGTTGAACATGGGAATCATTTTCAAGTAGATAAACGAGTTCATTGTCGTATTGATTATTCTGACCATCAACTAACCCTTCAGGTGTCAGATGAGGGAGAAGGATTTTCTGTTACAGATGACACTCTATCCACCTATGATACAGATGACACAGATATTTTATTACGAGACCGTAACCGAGGTTATCCCCTCCTGTTAGAAATGGCAAAAACAGTTGTGGTAATAGGAAGTAAGGTTCTTGTAACCATTGATTTAATAGAAAGGTAAGGTTTACTATGGAAAAGAAATTATACGATAATCAAGTGATTTTTTCAATTACAGAGGGTTTGACAGCAAATTATGTACAATCTTTTCAACAATTTTTGGAGAAAGAGCTTCCTGAAGCAAACGAATTTGAAGAGTTTGTTTTGGATTTACAACAAAATAGTCGCATCGATTCCACTGGTGTCACATTTGTAATCAATGTTTACAAAAAAATCAAAGCTATGAATAAAACATTTTCTGTAATCGGAGCTAATGAAGATGTTCAGAATCTTTTTTGTCTGATGAAACTGGACAAATTCTTTACCATGAAGAATTAACAATGAGGGTAAATCTATGAGTTATCGTATTTTAGTGGCTGATGATTCGGCTACCAATCGTCTTTTTATTAAAAATATACTTCACGAAAGTCTTCCTGATGTGAACTTTACGGAAGCCATTCATGGACAAGACGTGCTTGATATTGTCAAGAAGACAGACGTTGATTTGATTATTCTGGATCTTATTATGCCCGTTCTGGATGGTTATGAGACACTGAAAAGACTTAAGAAAGATGAGCGTTATAAGGATATCCCTGTGATAGTAAATAGTTCCATTACAGAAATAAAATCCATCGAAGAAACCTTAAAAGAAGGAGCCGTTGATTACTTCACGAAACCTCTTTCTACCAATGATATGGCTATCATTCTGCCTTTAAAAGTAAAAAATGCCCTGCATATGCATGCGCAAAATGAGATTATTAAGGGCTTGAATAAACATATCAATGATGAACTTAAAAATGCCAATGCTTTTGCCAATATTATGCTTCCAAAATCCAATAGTTTTAAAGCAATTGATTTATTTATTAAATACCACCCTTCTCTTGGAATTGGTGGTGACGTATTTGACTGTGTGGAATGTGATGGAAAGATTCATTTTATCATAGCTGATGTTACCGGCCACGGTATCGCTGCTGGTATGGCTTCCTCCATGCTAAAAATATTATATCGTAAGAGCATAGAAAAACCAGGCATTACGCCTGGCGAAATTCTTTCAGATATGAACGATTCTATATTTCGTTATTTTGACTTTGCTGGAAAAGATAGCTACATTGCATTTACTGCATTTGTTGGTATTATAGAGAATAATGTTCTCTCCTACTCCAATGCTGGTCACCCTTATCCCATGGTTTATCAATGGGATAAAAAAGAATTTTTAGAAATTAAACAAAATGGTTTTATTGTAGGTATGCTTTGTGGTGTTTCCTACGAAACCGAACAACTTCAACTTCAAAAGAATGACTTTCTCTTTCTCTATACAGACGGCCTCTTTTCTGCCGAAAGTGGTAACGATATCACTGGCTGGGACCGTGTATTTTCCATGGCTAGACAATTGGACCATGAACTCACGACAAATCCAGAAGCCTTCCTGGAAGAATTATTTTTTGCCTTTTACATGTTCCACAAATCCAACCAACGCTCTTTTACAGATGACGTTGCACTCATGCTCCTTCGCCTGAAATAGAAAATATAGACCAGTTTACCAGGGGGACGGTTCTTGTGTACCAGGGGGACGGTTCTTGTGGTATAGCCAAGGGCTATATACCACAAGAACCGTCCCCCTGGTACACAAGAA
>CANRGO010000024.1 GCA_947630125.1 uncultured Lachnospiraceae bacterium
CGGTTCTGGTAGGTAACCCGGTTCCGGGTCCAGGACGTTGTGCGATATGTATAACAGCAGGTGTTTCTGTAATGCCAGATAAACTGACACCTTCCTCCATTAGTGCAAATCCACCACCAGAAGTAGTAACCATGGCCCTAGCACCTGTATACCAGGCACCGATACACATGTTGATAGCAGCGATTTCATCTTCTGCCTGTTCTACAACAACTTCAAAAGCTTCTCCTTTATCTGCAAGATATTCTAAAACACCAGTACCAGGTGACATTGGATAGGATGCAATATAGTTAACACCTCCCGCAAGAGCACCAATTCCAATAGCATCATTACCAGACATAATTTTATGAGTAGAGACGGCATCTGTCCTTTTTACAGAAATAGGATGATTGCTTTCCAAACCTTGTTCATAACCTATGGTAAAAGCCTGATAATTATCCTCCCGTACTTTATCACTTTTCTTAGAGAAACGTTTACTAATTAGTTGTTTACAATATTCCGTGTCTAGTTGTAATAGACCACTGATATATCCATATAAAATTGTGTTGCTAAATAAATAGCCACCTGATTTTGCTGATAAATCTCCTAAATTAAAATCGATAAATGTAGCACCTTTTTCTTTTACGATGGCTTCATCGATAAAGGTTGGTTCCCCAAGAATCAGAGTATGTTCGTTGATTCGGTCGTGAAGTCGATAAAAAGAGTGATTGTTTAATAAAAATAAAATATCGATCATTTCTTTATAGGCATATACTGGTTGATCTGAAACACGAATTTCTACCGTGTTATTACCACCTCGAACCCTGCTCATGACCTCCTTTGTACTAAAAACATAGTGTTGTTTTTTTATAGCATTAACCACCAAAGATTCTACGGTGGCAAGTCCTTGTCCGGCCTGACCGGATAGAACGATGGTCACTGAATGTATCATAAAAATTGCCTCCTTTAATATAAAATAATAATTATTACTATTTTAGGGTATAACAAATAAACTGAAAGGTCAATAAAAAATACAATAGTAAACAATAAAATTGCAAACAATTGCATTTAGTGATACATTAATGATAGAAAGTAATCAAATTAACTGATAATTAAAAAGGATGGGTGAAGATTATGGAAGTGAAGAAGAGAGAAAAGTTACATGTATTTGTTATTTTTGCTTATTTGGTTATGGTTTTAATGAATGCACTGGCAAATATACTACCAATCAATGGGAGAAACACAGGAGATATTTCAGATTTTTATGGAAACTTATTTGCTCCTTTTGGACTAACCTTTGCCATATGGGGACTTATTTATTTATTGCTTCTAGTATATAGTGTTTATCAAATAGCAAAACCTGAACATATTCAAATGTCAGTAAGTATTCTATTTGTTTTTTCCTCTTTTGCTAATGCAGCCTGGATTTTAGCCTGGCATTACGATGCAATTGGAATTAGTGTGTTTATTATGCTGAGCATTCTTGTTTGCTTGATTTTAATCAATTTATTTCTTAGAAAGCAAGAATTTAATAAAATAGAGACCTTTTTTATAAAGGTCCCATTTTTGGTATACTTTGGATGGATCACAGTTGCAACCATTGCCAATATCACCACCTATCTTGTTTCCATTGGATGGAATCGTTTTGAAATTTCAGAGGTAATCTGGACCTGTGCCATTCTATTGGTTGGTGCATTAATTGGATTTATAACAGAACTATATTTCAAAAGTATATCCTACGGGCTTGTTCTTCTCTGGGCATATGCGGGGATAGGACTCAAACACTATTTACCTGAGTATTTTAATATGGAATATCCTTTGGTTTTGACAACTGTTGTAGTGTCGATGGTTATCATCCTCATTGGAATGGGTTTAACCATTCGAAATAAAATGATAAAAAATAAAGCTGTTGATAAATCTTCAGTTCAAGAATGAAATTGTTGCAAGGTTTTTAAATCGATTTACAACATCGTCGATTTTCATAGGATCAACATCTATCAGATAGTGATCAATTTGATTATGAAAAGGTTTGTACCAGTGAGTGGATATCTTGTCTTTTCCGAGAATGGCTCCAATAATGCTACCTGCAGTTGCTGCTGTACAGTCATTATCAAGGCCCATGGCAACGGTTTCACCGATTACACGGCTCATATTGTTACCACCTATGGCAAGACCAAAGATAGTCAAACAGGCATTGTTGTTGGTATGAGCTGCACTCATCCCTTTAAAACGTTCGTCAACAAGTCGGCGGGCTTCTCTGTAGTCAGGTACAGTTTTGGCAATAGAAAGAGCCCATTTTACATCGATTGCAAGAGCACAATTTTCGGGAATTTCGGTTAAGGCAATACGGATTGCTTCTAAGGAATCCTCCACAGCAAAGGCTGCTGAGATAGCAGCTGCAAAAAACATTTCTCCATAAATCCCATTTCTACGATGGCTAAGGAAGGCGTCCCGATAAGCAAGTTCAGCTGCTTTTTCAGGCCAACCAGGAGTTATGTAAGCAAAAGGATCACTACGGATATCTGCACCGATCCATTGACAGTACGGATTATTTATATCTGCTGTACAAGCATAAGGCAGATAGCTTAGCCATGCCTTTCCCACATCTTCTGTAGAAAAGTCTAAGCCGTATTCCTCCATAATCAGTAAACCAAGTAGAGTATAGGTGATATCATCATCCACAGGAACCTGAGTCATACCTTCTTTTGTATAGGTTTGAAAAACACTTTTCTCATAACTAAGTTCATAAGGAGATTTGATTCTTTTCCAGTAGTCAGTTGGTGGAAAAGGTTCGTCGTGGTAAGTTGCCCAGTTTTTCATGGCATTTACAGAGTGAAATTCTACAGGAGCACCCAAGGTACAGCCTGCCATTCTGGAAAGCAGCGCTCCTTCTAATTTATCCCGATAAAGATTCTCGTTAATAGTCTTCCATAATCTACGAGGACCATTTGGTCTCAATTTTTTGATGGTTTCTAAATCATCTGGTTCCAGCATTGTAAGAGTGTTGTCAATGGGAAGACTCGTGATTTCTTTTAGAGACTTTTCAAGTGTTTGTTCTAACGTTTTGCAATAATGGTTTAAATCAGGGCTTTTGTATTCTGCCTTTAAACGAATATACTCAATGATTTGCTCCAGGGCTTGTTTTCTGTACCTGCTTTTAGTATACTTTCTATGTATAGTTAAATCTTATGAAAAACGGGTGATTATTATGCAATTTCAATCAAAAGCAGAATTTGTTCCTTATATTTTTACCAAGGAGAATCCGGTCATCGAATGGGGAGGGAATCTATATACCCCGCCCGTAGAAAAAAGACGACTTCATTATCATAACTGTCTGGAAATCGGATATTGTTATGAAGGAAGCGGTGTTTTTATGTCCGAAAAAGAGATGGTTCCTTTTTACAAAGGAGATATATCCATTATTTTTCCAGGACAAAGACATATCGCCTGTAGTAATCATGAGGACTTAAGCAAATGGCATTTTATTATGATCGATCATAGGCGGATGGGACTCATGCATACCTTAAAGGGTTTTGGTATTAAGGAAGCTGATTTTTGGAATCAAAGTCAGTTTCCACCAGTCTTTCATCAGGAAGAGCAAATGGAACTAGCTTTGTTAGTGCGCCTTATTACAGAAGAGTTTTTAGGAAAGAAAGAGGGATATGAAGCAATCATTATGAGTTTGACAGATGCACTTTTTTCTATGATTTATAGAATGGAGCGATTTGAAATTGTGGGAAATCTTAAAATAGAGGAAGAATTATTAGAAGCACTTTCCTTTATATCAAATCATTTACAGGACAAAATTCAGATTGGTAAGTTAGCAGAACTCTCAAATATGAGTGAATCTACGTTTCGTAGAAAATTTCATGAAGCGTTTCAAAAGGCACCCTTAGAGTTTATACAGGAAAACAGAATCAAATTAGCGAGACGATTATTGGATAAGGAAGATTTTTCAATTATGGAGATTTCTCAAAAAGCTGGTTTTGAAAACATGTCCTCATTTCTGAGACAATTTAAGAAATATGAAGGTTGTTCTCCTAGTAAACGAAAGAATCAGAAAGAAAGTGAAATTCAAATTGACACAGGAAAATCAAACTGTTAATCTTTTCTTATTAGTGTTTCAGAAAGAAAAATACGCTTGATTAAGGCAACATAAACGGGAGGATATAGCATGGATTTTTTAATTTCAGGTATTATGGCAATTACCTGGCAGCAGTGTGTAATGTATGTAGTCGGAGGAGTTTTAATTTACTTGGCGATTGCAAAGGAATATGAGCCTTCTTTGTTGTTACCTATGGGGTTTGGAGCTATTTTGGTTAATTTACCAGCATCTGGAGTTATCAATCAGACGGTAGCTGGGATAGGGGAAACTCATGGTATTATTCAATGGTTATTTGAAGTGGGAATTGATGCTTCGGAAGCTCTACCCATACTTTTATTTATTGGAATTGGTGCGATGATTGACTTTGGTCCACTTTTAGCACAGCCAATTATGTTTTTATTTGGTGCTGCAGCACAGTTTGGTATTTTTGTTGCTGTATTATTTGCAGCTCTTCTTGGTTTTAACATCGCAGATGCAGCTTCTATCGGTATTATTGGAGCAGCAGATGGACCTACATCAATCTTGGTATCCCAGATGTTGAATTCCAAATATGTTGGGGCAATTGCAGTGGCAGCGTATTCCTATATGGCTTTGGTACCAATTATCCAGCCTTTTGCAATTCGACTGGTAACGACCAAAAAGGAACGCCAGATTAAAATGCCCTACAATCCTAAAAATGTTTCAAAAATGACTAGAATTCTTTTTCCTATCATCGTAACATTTATCGCAGGTTTGGTAGCTCCTATGTCTGTGGCATTGGTAGGATTCTTAATGTTTGGAAATTTGATTCGTGAGTGTGGAGTGCTTAAAACCCTTTCAGAAGCAGCGCAGAATATGCTGGCGAATCTGATTACCCTGTTACTTGGTTTGACCATAGCATTCAGTATGAGAGCGGATGTGTTTGTGAATATCGAGACCCTGATGATTATGGGAATTGGTCTACTTGCTTTTGTATTTGACACCATTGGTGGAGTTTTATTTGCAAAAGTTCTGAATTTATTCCGTAAGGACAAAATAAATCCGATGATTGGTGCAGCTGGAATATCAGCATTTCCTATGTCATCCAGAGTCGTTCAGAAGATGGCATTAAAAGAAGACCCTACCAACATCTTAATTATGCATGCAGCAGGAGCAAATGTTTCAGGGCAGATTGCTTCGGTAGTAGCAGGTGGAATGATTATGAGCTTAGTGGCAAATTACCTGTAAGGAGGCGAAGACTATGAATATGGAGACAGTTTGGATTGCACTTGAGATGATGTGGAAGGGAATGTTCGGGATTTTCACAGTAATCATTTTGATCACGTTGATAGTATTGTTGTTAACGAAGATTTCAAAAAATAAGAAGGATGATAAATAAGTAACATATATATATTTTTAAATTGACAGAAGTTAAATTCTGTCAATTTTTTTATACATTATTATTGACATATGCCCATTATGATGTATACTTGTGATAGTAATTGACATATGCCCATTAAAGAGAGGAAGACTACTATGAGAATAATATTATCAGCAACAGGAAACACAAGTGAAAGTAATTTGGATACGAGATTTGGACGTTGTGAATTCTTTTTACTTTATGACACAGAAAGTAAAGAGTTTGAAACGCTTGTAAATTCGGGAATGGAAGCCCAAGGTGGGGCTGGAATTAAAGCGGCAGGACAAATCATAGAAAGCAAGGCAGATGTTGTAATAACCGGGAATCTTGGCCCAAATGCATTTGAATTAATTGAGCGCGCAGGTGTGAAAGCCTATTCCTGCGAAGTGATGCCTATTAAAAAGGCATTGGAACAGTATCAAAATCAAGAATTAAGAGAGATAAGTGCTGCAGGAAGAGCGCATCATGGAAATCATGGCAGGTAGTAAGGATGAAAATAGCGGTCTTAAGTGGAAAGGGAGGAACTGGAAAAACAACGGTTTCTATAAATTTAGCAAAGATATTAGAAATCTCCTATGTGGATTGTGATGTAGAAGAACCAAATGGTTTTATATTTATGAATCCAAAGATTACATCATCTTTTGAGGTGGAAGTAGAGTATCCGGTTATTGATAAGAATTTATGTAATTTATGTAGTGCATGTGTTAACGTGTGTGAGTTTTCAGCACTTGCAAGCACAGGCAAGGAGATTGTGGTGTTTGAAAAACTTTGTCATGACTGTGGTGCTTGTAAGATGGTATGCAAATCAAATGCACTAACTTATCAAAAACGAAGTATTGGGAAAATTGAATCTGGCGTGGGAAACGACATTACTTGTATGCGAGGTATTTTAGATGTGGGAGAACCCATGGCTGTACCGGTGATAAGAACTCTATTGGAGAGTCTGGATAATAACCCTGGGTTGATTGATTGCCCACCTGGAACCTCTTGCAATGTAGTGAGTGCACTGCGTTTTGCTGATGCAGCAATTTTAGTTACAGAACCATCAGCCTTTGGGTTTCATGATTTGCAGATGGCTGTAAAACTAGTGCAACAGTACCAAATGCCCTATGGTATTATCATTAACAAAGATGATAATCAGAACAATATGATAAAACAGTTCTGTAAATCCGATCAAATTCCTCTCCTTGGCTTAATTCCATATAAAATGGAGGCAGCAAAACTGTATTCAAATGGTAGAATGCTAGTTGAAGAAGAATCGTACCAATTGTTATTTCAAACAATTGCAGATAAGGTTAAGGAGGTTTTTTCATGGAATTAGCGGTCTTAAGTGGCAAAGGTGGAACGGGAAAAACAACTATCGTTGCGGCGCTTTCTGAATTGCATCAGAGTATTGTAAAGGTGGATTGTGATGTAGATGCGCCGAATCTTTATTTATTTTATGATGGAGAAAACTTAGAAAAACAAGATTTCTTTGGTGGTAAGAAGGCAGTGATTGATGAAAATACATGTATCCACTGTGGAGCATGCGATGTCGTGTGTAAGTTTAAGGCAATCAAAAACGCTTTTGTTGATCCTTATTTATGTGAAGGTTGTGGAGCTTGTCGAATTATATGTTCTGTAAATGCGATTCGATTAGTGGATGAAAAAACAGCGGATACTTATATTAAAGAAACAAGTCAAGGGATTCTATCAAGAGCTAGTATGGGTATTGGTGCTGATGGTTCGGGAAAACTCATTACAAAATTAAGAAAAAATGTAAAATCCTATGAAGCAAACAATAAATTAACCATATTGGATGGTTCTCCAGGAATTGGTTGTTCTGTGATTGCATCGATTACTGGTGTTGATGTTGCACTGCTTGTGACTGAACCAACCATGTCTGGATTAAATGATTTAAAGAGAATTGTAGAACTATCAAGAAACTTTGATGCAAAGGTTTTGATTTGTATCAATAAATATGATATAAATCAGAACATGACTACCCAGATAGAAACATATGCGATTGAAAATGGATTGGAAGTAGTGGGTAAAATACCTTTTGACCCATTAGTCATGGTAGCTATAAACCAACTGAAACCGATTACAGAATACCCGGAAAGTATAGCGAAAATGGCAATTGAAGAAATGTGGAATATATTAAAATTAAATTTTTTTTAGAATAATTTTTATAAAATGGAGGATAAAAGAATGAAAGTTGCAGTAGCATGTGAAGGAAAACAGGTGAGTCAGCATTTTGGACATTGTGAAGGATTTGAAATGTATGATATTCAGGATCAAAAAGTAGTAGGACAGGAATATGTAGTTAGTCCTGGGCACAAGCCAGGATTTTTACCCGTATTTTTAAAAGGAATCCAGGCAGATGTTATCATCGCAGGTGGTATGGGAGAAGCGGCAAAGGATCTGTTTTTGGAGAATGGGATAGATGTTGTTGTTGGTGTTCAGGGGAACTGTGATGAAATCGTTAGTATGTATGCGTTAGGCCAGTTAGAATTTACTGGAGAGATTTGTAAAGAACATCATCATGACTAAGGAAGGATAGACAATGCTGAATATGGTATCAAGGAATCTAATCTGGTATCAAGACCTTTTGGAAAAAAATGGCATAAAGAAAACAAAGCAAAAAGATATTGTTCTAACAATTTTACTTGATGCAGGGAAACATCTTACGGTAGAAGATATCTATAGGAAAGCAAATAAGAATACTATTGGTAAAGCAACTATTTATCGCTGTATTAAGGTGTTTCAAAATCTTGGTATTGTGAAAGAACTACCTCTTGATGGCGCACGCTACTATGAACTTAAAATCTTTGGAAAAAAACCACTTCATATTCATTTTCAATGTTATGTATGTGACTCAGTCATTGATATTGATGATACAGAGATTATTACACTTTTAGGTATTTGCAATCATTGTAAGAGAAGTGAGGAAAATGATGTTTGATGAATATACAGATGCTGTCATTGATCATTTTATGTCTCCGAGGAATGTTGGGACAATGATAGATGCAGATTGTGAAGGGAGAAGTGGAGACCCAGAGTGTGGGGATTCATTAATTTTATATTTAAAAATTGAACAAAATCGAATTGTAAATATTAGTTTTTTAGTCTTTGGCTGTGTAGCTGCAGTAGCAACCAGTAGTATGACTACTGTTATGGCAAAAGGAAAAACTCTGGAAGAAGCATATAAGATTAAAGATCAAGATATTACAAGCGCTTTAGGTGGACTGCCAGTTTACAAATATCACTGTTCTGTTTTGGGTGAAACAGCTTTAAAAAATGCAATCAAAGAATATCTGGAAAGATTTAAGTAGACGGAGGTAATTGGAAGTGGAATGGATATTTGAAGAAAACAAAGTTAAATATGTTGACGAGTTTGGAAAAGAAGTTGCAAAAGCAATTTTATCAACTTGTTCCAATGGTGATATTAATATTGAGCATGTTTTTGTTGACCCATCGTTACGTGGACAGGGAATGGCGACAATTACGATGGAAAAGGTAGTAGAATACTTAAGGAGCAATCATAAAAAAGCAATTGCTTCCTGTTCCTATGCAAATGCTTGGCTTCATAGTCATAAAGAACTATGTCAGGATATTATTTCCAAAGAATTTGGATTATCTTCTGCATGTAAAATTGATCGAGAGCATTAAGTGAAAAGGCATTACAAGAGATGAAAACAATCTCTTTGTGATGCTTTTTTTGTTGTAGACAATCTGATTTCTTGTTATACTAAGACAGATAGAAAGACTAGAAAATTTGCTCAAAAATACAGACAATATCCCAGTGAGGTGAAGATGAATCAATTTCAAAATGGACTTACCCATTCTACAGAATATATATCCTTTCTAAAACCTAATATTATGGGTATTTTAACGTATTTACCTAATGAATGTAATCACTCCATTGTTAGTATGGATCATAAAGTTTCAGGCCAGCTGCAACTGGGAGAGAAATCTTTTCTCATTGAAAATGCAAAAGGATACATGGAAAAAGACTGGGGAACTGGTTTTCCGAAAGAATATGTTTGGGTACAGGCAAATGATTTTTCAGAAAGTTCCGTGGTTTTTAGCTATGCTACCATTTCTGTTCTGGGAAGATTTGCAAAAGGGTTTTTGGTGGTTCTGATTCATAAAGGACTAGAATATCGTTTTACAAGTGTCGAAGGTGGAAGAATTCAAAATTTTCAAGTTGGTAAAGACTATTTTTCCTGCGACTTAAAAAAGGGGAACATGATAATTGAGTTATCAACCAAGAGAGCATCCATTGATGTACACTTTTTAGTAGATTAGGAGAGAATTATGCAAATAAAGGCAAGTACTCCAGAGGAATATATAAGTCAGTTAACAGAAGATCACAAGGGAATCATCAATCAATTAAGAGAGGTGGTATCTAAAAATTTGCCAACAGGATTTGAGGAACAGATATTATACCAGATGATAACCTTTGTTGTTCCTTTAAGCCGTTATCCAAAAGGCTATCTGAATAATAAAACACCACTACCTTTTCTTTCGATTGCTTCTCAAAAAAATCATGTGGCAATTTATCATATGGGACTCTATGCGCAGGATAACCTAGAACAATGGTTCCTTACCGAGTACCAAAATAAAATGGGGAAAGCCCCTGATATGGGGAAAAGTTGCATTCGCTTTCGAAATGCAAATCAGATTCCATATGAACTCATAGGGGAGTTATGTCGTAAAGTTTCTGTAGAAGAATTTGTGGATTTTTACGAAAATCGTAATAGTTAAGTGAACATACTAAAGCCAGAGGAGATGATTGTATGAGAAAAAGAATTCAAATACTTGTATTGTTATTTTTTTGCATGATTGCTATTTCTTCCTGTAAAAATATTGAGAATAAAGAAATCAAAGAAGAACCTATTGATGTTGTGGATACTGTACAAGAAGATACAACTGAAGAAAAAACAGAAGTAGCTGTAAGCGAAGAAGTAAACGAACTGGTTGGAGAAATTGGTTTTCAAGTACAGGGTACCAAGTTACTGGATGGAAATGGAA
Source organism: uncultured Lachnospiraceae bacterium (assembly GCA_947630125.1). Lineage (GTDB taxonomy): Bacteria > Bacillota > Clostridia > Lachnospirales > Lachnospiraceae > CANRGO01. The sequence continues at coordinate 10,476 of CANRGO010000024.1, forward strand.
ATTCTTTTGTAATGAAAGGATTAAATCACGCACATACCTGGTATAAGGGGGAACTCATACGAGCACTGGATACAACAGAAAAAATGGGAGCAAATACCATCCGAATTGTTTTGTCTGATGGGCAACAATGGGAGAAGGATAGTTTGGAATCCGTTCTACTTATCATAGAGGAATGTAAAAAGCGTAATTTAATCTGTGTGTTGGAAGTGCATGATGTTACAGGTAGCAATCGCATCGAAGATTTGGAAAAAGTGATTGAGTACTGGATAGAAATTAAGGAAGCACTCATAGGGAATGAGGATTATGTTATTTTAAATATAGCCAATGAATGGTATGGCGAATGGAAAACAAAAACTTGGAAAGAGGGTTATCTAAAAGTAATTCCCATGATTCGAGATGCAGGTATCTTAAATACCATTATGGTTGATAGTGCTGGATGGGGGCAGTATCCAAAGAGTATTATAGAAGCAGGGAAAGAAGTTCTTGCTGCAGATCCTTACCAAAATGTTGTTTTTTCTGTTCATATGTATGAATATTCAGGCAAGGATGCAAAAACTATAACAGACACAATGGAGGATATACTTGCACAGGATTTATGTCTTGTAATAGGAGAATTTGGTCAAAAACATAAGGATGGCCCCGTTGCCTTTGAAACCATATTGGAAGAATCCATACGCTTAGATGTGGGTTATCTAGGCTGGTCTTTAAAGGGAAATAGTGGAGGTGTTGAATATTTGGACATAGCTTTGGACTGGGACGGAAATACCTTATCGACAGACTGGGGAGAAATATTGGTGAATAGCCCCAATGGAATTAAAAATACAGCGAAACAGGCCACTGTTTTTGAGGAAAATTAGTATTTGATAGAAGGGGGACTTATTGTATGACTATCTTTGAACGAGTAAGTACAGGGCTTCTGGGTGTGGATGAGGTAATTGATCATCTTCGGCTTGGAGACAATGTGGTATGGCAGGTAAATAAGGTAGAAAATTATAAGAATGTGGTTCTTCCTTTTGTCGAGCAAGCGTTGAAAGATCAACGTAAACTTATCTATTTTCGATTTGGCGATCATGATTCACTGCTTGAAGAAAATGAACATATTCAGGTAATCGAATTAGATCCATCCAAAGGTTTTGAGAATTTTGCAACAGAGATACACTATAAGGTTAAAGAAGCAGGAAAACAAGCTTTTTATGTATTTGATTCCTTAACAGATTTACTGAAGTACTGGAATTCAGATTTGATGATTGGTAATTTTTTTAATGTGACTTGTCCTTATTTGTATGAATTAGACACGGTTGCCTACTTTGCAATTATTCGAGATGCCCATACATTTACTACCATAGCAGGAATAAGAGAAACAACCCAATTATTGTTAGAATTATATCAGGTTTGTGGGAAATGTTATTTGCATCCCTTAAAAGTCTGGGAGAGATATTCTCCAACTATGTTTTTCCCACATTTAATACAGGGGCAAGAAGCGATTTCGATTACTGCGAGTACTGAGGTTGCAGAACTATTTTCTACCATATTAAGGTCTTATGACCGTATGGACTATTGGAACATTACGTTTCAGAAGGCAAAGGAAAGTCTGACAAAAATACCTGAACTTCAACAAGAGGTAAAATTACATCTTTTACATCTTTTAATTGGAAATGAATCCCGCATGTTTCAGTTGTGTAATCAGTATTTTAGCCTATTTGATTTGATTCAAATAGCATCCAGAGAAATTGGAACAGGATATATTGGTGGTAAAAGTATTGGTATGCTACTTGCCAGAAAAATTCTGGAAGTGGAAGAAGGGGAAACTATTTTGCCTTTTATGGAACCCCATGATTCTTTTTATTTGGGAGCTGATATTTTTTATACCTATATTGTTCAAAATGGGTGGTGGAAACTTCGCACCAAACAGAAAACCAAAGACGGATATTTTAAATATGCATCAGAACTAAAAGAGAAATTATTGTTAGGGAAATTTCCGAAAGAAATTAAAGAGCAGTTTATGCAAATGCTTGAGTATTTTGGGCAATCCCCTATCATTGTTCGCTCCTCGTCGCTTTTAGAGGACAATTTTGGAAATGCCTTTGCTGGGAAGTATGAAAGTGTTTTTTGTGCGAATCAAGGAACACCAGAGGAACGTTTTCATAATTTTGAGCAGGCGATTCGTGTAGTATATGCCAGTACGATGAACCAGGATGCCTTAGAATATCGAATGAACCGTGGACTTTGGGAGTTGGATGAGCAGATGGCAATTTTAATTCAAAGAGTTTCAGGAGATCAGTATGGAGACTGCTTTTTCCCACATCTAGCTGGGGTTGGAAACTCCTCTAATCTTTATGTGTGGGATAAGCAAATTGATATGGATGCAGGTATGTTGCGTTTGGTTTTTGGTCTTGGAACCAGAGCAGTGGATCGTGTGCCTGGTGACTATGCCAGAATTGTGTGCTTAGATGATCCAATGAGAATCTCACCAATGTACTCAGAAGATGAGAAAAAATATTCCCAGCATGGCACAGATGTGATATCCTTAAAAAACAACCAGTTAGAAAGTGTTGATATGAATCAACTGTTTCAACTGGATTTGAAAGTGGACAAAACACTTTTTGCAGAAGTTGACTATGAGGCACAGGATAGGTTAAAACAACTTGGATTCAAGGAGGAAGCAACACCCTATCATTTGAACTTAAAGAAGGTTTTAAGAAACAGTAAATTTCCGGAATTTATGAAACAGGTCTTAAGCTGCCTATCCAAGGTATATGAATATCCGGTAGACGTTGAATTCACAGTTAACTACATGGATGAGACTCATTTTAAAGTAAACATACTTCAGTGCAGGCCATTACAGACAAAAGGGCTGGGTTATGCAGTTGAAATGCCAGACATCAGTAATTCTAATGACTTTATTTTTTCATCCAGAGGTAATTTTATGGGTGGTAATGTTCGCCTACCCATTGATTATATTGTATATGTTGACCCGGATGCTTATCAGGAACTTCATGAACAGCAAAAGTACCAGGTTGCCCGTGAGATTGGGAAAATTAATACATTATTAAAAGATCAACAGGTTATGTTAATAGGACCTGGTCGCTGGGGAACCACAACACCAAAACTAGGTGTTCCTGTTCATTTTAGTGAGTTGTCGAATATGAAAGTAATTTGTGAAGTGTCATCTTCCAATGGGGGCTTCATGCCAGAACTTTCTTATGGAAGTCATTTTTTCCAAGATTTGGTTGAAACCGGAATATTTTATGTTGCAGTAATTGAAGGATTAGAGGGCGTTATCTATCATCCAGAGCATATTACAATCAAAGAAAATATACTTTCAATCATACATCCACAAGCATTACCTTATGAACACGTCATTCGAGTTGTGGAAACAAAAGGAAGTGAAATTTTTTCGGATATTCTTACACAAAGAGTCTTATTAATATCGTGAGTATGTCGCAGGGAGGAGGTCTCAAACGAAAATGAGAAAACGAGATAGAATTCAATGGAAATTGTTAATACCAACCTGCGTTGCATTTTTAACGGCTACGATTCTGATTAATTTGATGGTTTTAAGAGATAGGGAAATTGCGATTGGTAATGTATTAGAGGAGCTTCGCCTTTCTGTTGTGAATTTAGTGGAAACAGAACTTGATAAACACTTAACCCAGGCGATTACGTTGAATGAAACTCATAAAAACATGTTAAAAGGTGGATATCTCAACCCTCAAGATGCTAGCAATAGAGAACGATATTTTTCTTCCATGATACAAAGTAGTCCAGATGTGGTGATGACGTATTTTGGTTTGGAAAATGGAGAATTTTATGGTGCAAGACGAGTCTTGGATCAGACCATAGAAGTGGTAAAGAACAATGAAGTTACAAAAGGAAATTCTGAATATTACTCCATTAAAGAAGATGGAAGGGCAGATTCATTAATGCAAGTGTTTGAGAATTATGACCCTCGGAAGCGTCCATGGTATCAAGCTGCAATAGAAAAAAAGGGACGTACCTTCAGCGGTATTTATAGTCATTTTATCTTTAAGGAACCAACCATAACGGCAAGTCTTCCAATCTATGAAGAGAATGTTCTTGTAGGGGTATTTGGGGTAGATTTTCTGATGACCTGGCTAGGAGAAACCTTGCGCAATCTTCCTATTGGAGAGCATGGACAGATTTTTATTGTGGATGATAAAAAGCAATTGATTGCATCAACAACAGAAGAGGAATTGTTTCAGATTGTGGATAATCAATCCGTGAATATGTTGGTAGAAAATAGTAAAAATCCTTTAACAATAGAAGCCTATCAAACCATTAATCTAGATAGTCAGTCACTGGACGAAATCGAAACGCAAAAATTATATATTGATTCTTTTCAATATGAAAACCAGACATATTATATCAGTGTCGATCATTTTCATGAGGAAGGAATTGAATGGAATATTTACACGCTTTTAAAAGAAGATGATTTTATGAAAAACTCCAGAAGAGCCATACTATTTGCTTCTTCTATAATATTAGTTGTATCTATTTTATTTGTAATATCAATGTTTTTTATTACCAAAAAGATAACAGAGCCCATTGTTCTATTAAAGGAAAGTGCAAAAAAACTTTCTAAGGGAGTATATAGCAGGGTACCCGTATCGAAAGGAAACCATGAATTAAATCAATTGGCAGAAAGTTTTAATGAAATGGGTGAGACAATTTCAAATTTATTAAACCATTTGGAAGAAGAAGTTCGTGTTCGTACCCTGGAGTTAGAGGAAAAAAACAAAATTTTAGAACACTTAACATACATCGATGCCCTGTCTCAGATTGCAAACAGAAGAAAATTCAATGAATTTTTTGCAGAATTAATGGATAATCGAGATTCAGAAGATAAAATGGTTGGTCTTATCATGATGGATATTGATTATTTTAAAAAATACAATGATCTTTATGGACACTTAGAAGGGGATGTTTGCATTGAGCGTCTGGGTGAAATCTTAAAGCAAGAAGTATCGAGCCCCAGTGATTTGGTTTCCAGGTATGGCGGTGAAGAATTTATTAGTGTGATTCGTCATCAATCCTATGAAGAAGTGATTAGGACTGCGGAACAAATCAAATTGGCTGTGGAAGAATTGAATATGTTACATGAGGGTTCAAATCATGGATATGTAACCCTTAGTTTTGGAGTTCTATTTGTAGAAGACAGAACAAAGTATAAAGCAGAGGAACTATTAAAGATTGTAGATGCATCTTTGTATGAAGCAAAAGAGCAAGGTAGAAACTGCATCGTTAGTCGTCAAATATAAAATAAAGCTTGGAGAAGTATATGAGAATTGAAGAATGTTTAAAAACAAGAATTTTAATATTAGATGGTGCTATGGGTACTAAAATACAGGAAGCAGGTTTACGTGAGGAAGATTATGCTGGCTCATGCAATTGCCATAAGCATCAAAAGGGCAATAATGATTTGTTATCTCTTACGAATCCAGAATTGATAAAAAAAATTCACGAACAGTACCTGGAGGCTGGGGCAGATATTATAGAAACCAATACTTTTAACTCTACTTCTATTTCCCAGGCAGATTACGGGATGGAAGATAAGGTTTATGAATTAAATATGCAAGGAGCCAGACTTGCCAGAGAAGCCTGTGATTTTTACACCCAAAAAACTCCAAACAAACCTAGATTTGTTGCAGGTTCCATAGGACCAACCAACAAAACAGCATCCCTGTCTCCAAATGTGGAAAATCCCGGATATCGAAATATTAGTTTTGACCAGCTTGTAAGTTCTTATAGCGAACAGATGAGAGGGCTGATTGAAGGTGGAGTAGATCTATTTTTAATTGAGACTGTCTTTGATGCATTAAATGCTAGAGCAGCAATCTATGCAGCAGATATGGTTTTTGAAGAGAAGGGTATCAAGTTACCTTTGATTATATCTGGTACCATCGCTGATAAAAGTGGTCGTATTTTATCTGGTCAGACATTAGAAGCATTTGCAGAAACCATTAAAAATGAACATTTACTTAGTATAAGTCTGAACTGTTCTTTTGGAGCAAAAGAGTTACTGCCTTTTGTTCGTGAACTTTCGAAAACTCAAGGGGTATATCTAACCTTTTATCCAAATGCAGGGCTACCTAATTCTCTAGGTGAGTATGATGAACTTCCGGAAGAAACAGCAGCACTCATTGAAGAACTGGCAAAAGAAGGTCATTTAAATATTGTAGGTGGCTGTTGTGGAACGACACCTGCCCATATCAAAGCCATCAGTGAATGTGTAAAGAATTATCCTCCACGAAAAGTACCTACTATTCCAACGGAATCCAGGTACTGTGGTTTGGAATTAGTTCATATGAATGATGCAGTGAATTTTGTCAATGTAGGCGAAAGGACCAATGTTGCTGGATCTGCAAAATTTGCAAGACTTATTCGAGAGAAGAATTATGAAGAAGCACTTTCCATCGCAAGAGAACAGGTGGAAAATGGAGCACAGATTATTGACGTCAATTTCGATGATGCTTTGTTGGACGCAGAAGAAGAAATGGATTTGTTTTTAAAATTACTGGCTAGTGAACCAGATATTTCTAAGGTTCCAGTTATGATAGATTCTTCCAAATTTCATGTTTTAGAATGTGGATTAAAGGCGATACAGGGTAAGCCTGTTATAAACTCCATCTCCTTAAAAGCAGGTGAAGAAGAGTTTTTAAGACAGGCCACTATTATCAAGCGCTTTGGAGCTGGTGCGGTTGTTATGGCCTTTGATGAAAAAGGACAGGCAGATACCTATGAAAGAAAATCTTCCTTTTGTAAAAGTAAGTGGAGGTGTAAGTAATCTTTCTTTTTCTTTCCGTGGAAATAACAAAATACGAGAAGCTATGCATTCCGTATTTTTATATCATGCAATTAAGGCTGGCATGGATATGGGAATTGTAAATCCAGGAATGATACAAATTTATGATGATATTGAGCCAGGTTTACTAGAAAAAGTGGAAGCTGTTGTGTTAAATAAAAAGCCTACTGCAGCTGAGGAACTCTTAGAATATGCTCAACAAATGCAGGAAAGTGGTAGTGATCAACAGGAAGTAAAAGAAATCTGGAGAGAGCAGAATTGTTGTGAGCGTTTACAATATGCGCTTATGAAGGGAATAACCACCTATATAGAAGAAGATGTATTAGAAGCCAGATTGTTATTTGATAAAGCGTTACATGTAATTGAAGGTCCTCTTATGGACGGTCTTAAAGTTGTGGGTGATTTATTTGGTGAGGGAAAAATGTTTTTACCTCAGGTGGTGAAAAGCGCCAGAGTTATGAAGAGCGCGGTAGCTGTTCTAATGCCTTATATCGAAGAAGAAAAGGAACAGGGGTCTAGCAGCAGTGCAGGAAAGGTTGTGTTTGCTACTGTCAAAGGAGATGTACATGATATAGGCAAAAATATTGTATCCGTTGTTTTAGCCTGCAATAATTTTGAAGTGATAGATTTAGGGGTTATGGTACCGAGTGATGTGATATTAGAAACAGCGATCAGAGAACAGGCGGATATCGTTGCATTAAGTGGACTGATTACACCTTCCCTAGAAGAGATGGCTTATGTTGCATCAGAAATGGAACGACAGAATTTTACCATTCCCTTAATGGTAGGAGGAGCAACAACATCCAAAACTCATACAGCGCTTAGAATCGAACCTAAATATTCGCATGGTGTTGTGCATACCACCGATGCTTCCAGAGCTGTGGAAGCCGCAAAAAAACTGGTGAGCAAAGAGTATAAAGACACATACTTACAAGAGATAAAAGAAGAATATGAAATCGTACGTAATAATTATTCTAAAATTGAACGCAAGATGGTTACATTTGAAGAAGCAAAACGACGTGCTTTTCAGCCGGATTATACAAAACATCCAATTGTTAAACCAAAAAATTTGGGAACAAAAGTATTTCAAGATTTTTCTATTAAAACACTTCGTGATTATATTGATTGGACATTTTTTTATATTGCTTGGGATATGAAGGGTGTATATCCAGCGATTTTAAAAGACGAAAAATATGGAGAGGAAGCAAAAAACTTATACGAGGAAGCCAATCGGATGTTGGATCTACTAGAGGAAAACCAACGAGTAAAAGTACATGGTGTTTATGGAATTTTTCCTGCAAATACAAATGGAAATCAAATAGAAATTTATGAGCATGAGGATTCTGATAAGGTAATTGCAAGTTTCTCCATGTTAAGAGAACAGGAAGAAAACAAAACTGGAATCTATCGTTCGCTACTTGACTTTATTGCTCCAAAGGAGAAAAAACAAAGAGATTATCTTGGTGGTTTTTTAGTTACAGGAGGAATCGGTGCAAAGGAATATGCAGAGGAATTTGTAAAAGCAGGAGATGAGTATAATGCTTTTATGGTGCGTGTTTTAGCAGACAGATTAGCAGAAGCTTTTGCGGAATATCTCCATCTTTTATATCGCACAGAGTTTTATGGTTATGCCCCAGATGAAACGATTACCAAGGAGCAATTGTTTAAAGGAGAGTATCAGGGAATCAGACCAGCATTTGGGTATCCTAGTCTAAGAGATCATAGTGAAAAAGAAATTTTATTTGAGTTGTTAGATGGACATAAAAATACACAGGTCCAGCTGACGGATAATTATATGATGGATCCGACAGCCAGTGTCTGTGGTTTGTACTTCTCTCATCCAGAAGCAAAGTATTTTAATATTAGTAAGATTGGAAATGACCAATTTGAACATTACTGTAATCATAGTTTAAAAAATCCAGATGAAATACGAAAAAGTTTAAATACTATTTTATAGAAATTATTTCTGATAAACTTTCAAAACATGTTCCATTTTGGTACACATATTAAGTAGAAGCATATCAACTACAGTTAGGGCTGCCATAGCCTCCACAACAATCACTGCCCTAGGCACGATGATGGGGTCATGGCGGCCTTCTACATTGATTTCAACAGCTTCACCCTGTTTGGTTACCGTTCTTTGGGTTGCATGAATGGAAGGGGTTGGTTTTACATAAACTTTTAAGAATATATCACTTCCGTCGCTGATGCCCCCTACAATACCGCCAGCAAAATTTGTTTCTTTTGAGACATTGCCATCTTCATTGATACAGTAGAAATCGTTGTTGGTAAGCCCTGTTTTGCTAGCAACTTCCATACCTGAGCCTATTTCGATTGCTTTCACAGCACCAATGGACATCATGGCTTTTGCCAGATTGGCATCTAATTTTTCAAAAGCAGGTTCACCTACACCAGTAGGCATTCCGCTTATGACACATTCTATGGATCCGCCTGATGAATTTCCTTCTTCTTTTAGTTTTGTTAAATACTCCTCGGCAGGTTTAACTGCAGAAGAATCTGGCATACTTAAGAAGTTATTCCATATTTCCTGCTCATCAAATTTGGATTTATCAATGAAGACTGGGCCAATAGAAGCAGTATATGCGGTAACTTTAATTCCAAGTTGTGATAAGATCTTGCGGGCTATGGCTCCAGCAGCAACACGTGCTGTGGTTTCCCGTCCAGATGAACGTCCACCCCCTCGGTAATCACGAAAACCATATTTTTCATCATAGGTGTAATCACTATGTCCAGGTCTGTATAATTTCGATATTTCTGAGTAATCATAAGAGCGCTGATTGTTGTTGAAAACAATAAGAGAAATAGGAGTTCCAGTGGTTTTTCCTTCAAATACTCCAGAGAGAATTTCTACTTTATCATCTTCCTGCCTTGGCGTAGAAAAGGGAGAACGACCTGGTTTACGCTTATCCAAATCAATCTGTATATCCTCTTCGGAGAGAGCAATTCCAGAAGGACAGCCATCGATTGTAACTCCAACACCTTTTCCATGGGATTCGCCCCAAGTGGATATTCTAAATATTGTGCCGTAAAATGAACCTGCCATATATGTTTACCTCATTCTTTCTACTAACTAACACTTTCACACGTTCCAGTAACTGCGTGTATTTTGTAATTATAGTAAAAGCACCATGGAAAAGCAAGGATTCTCTTTGATTTATTTCCAAAAATACTATATAATGGGCAACGTAATAAAAAAGAAATTGATGGAGAGAAATACATGACAAAAAAAGATGTAGCAGAATTAAAAAGTCGCTTTAAGAAAAGTTCCTGTACATTTACAAAAATTAGTGGATGCTATGTAAATGGAAGCAAAGAAATTTTGGTACGCTTTACCGATACGTTTTTAAATTTAGAGGATGAAGAATTTTTTAAATATTTGGAAATTGCAAAGAAAACATTATCCGGAACATTAGGAAATAATCTATTAGAAGTACCTTTTCCTGCTTCAGAAACTGAAACCTCAGCTGGGCAGCAGTTTTTGCTAGGCTTAAGAGAAAGCAAACTGAAGAATGAAGAATTAACGGATACATTTTTTCAGCAAATTATTGAGCAGTATCAATATGTTGGAAATTACTTGATTTTAATATTTCATGATGCCTATGATGTTATGGTGAAAACTTTGGATCAAAATAAATTGGATGAATCAGAAGAAGTTTATGAATATTTGCTTTGTAGTATCTGCCCTGTGAGTTTGACGAAGCCTGGCTTGGGTTATTTGGAAGGGGAACAGAAAATTGGAGCAAGGTATCGAGACTGGGTAGTGCAAGTTCCAGAAACAGGATTTTTATTTCCAGCCTTTACAGATCGAAGTAGTGATATACATTCCTGCCTATTTTATACCAGAGATATCTTAGAACCACACAATGAAATCGTAACTGAAATCTTGGGCTGTAAAACGCGACCTACAGGTGCTCTACAAAAGCAAGTTTTTGAAAATATAATCAAGCGTGCTGTTTCAGATGAAGAGCAGTCCATGGAACTATTTAGTGAAATTCAGGAAAGCTTTAAGGAAATCGTAGATGAGAAGAAGGAAAAAGAAGAACTGGAATTAAGCTCACCAGAAGAACAATTACTTTTGACAAAAGATAGTATTCTTGAAATCTTGGCAGAAAAAGAAGTGGAACAGGAATTGGTAGAGAAAATCGAACAACTTTATGAGGAAACTTTTTCGGATCAAGTTCCTCAAATCGAGCATTTGCTTGATAAAAAAGTGTTGCAGGAAAATGAAACAAAGAAAACAACAAAGATTTTAATGGAACAAATTCACGATCTAGAAGAGAAAGTGAAAGAATATAAGGGTCAAAATGACTCGGAAGAATATGACGTAGTAGTTAAAGTGTCGGCAGAAAAAGTTCAGCAAATCAGCACGGCTATGGTGGACGGTAAAAAATGCATTGTGATCCCATTAGAGGAATTTGAGCAGGTGCGCATCAATGATCAGACAGAGTTTGAACAGATGCAGGAAGGTTAAGTATGGCAAAGAGAACAAAGCGAATTTTAGAAACCAGTGAACCAGGAGAAGAAGTCCGTTTAAATAAATTTATTGCAGATGCAGGTATTTGCTCAAGAAGAAAAGCAGATGAGTTTATTGAACAGGGTAAGGTTACGGTGGATGGAGTAAAGGCTCTGATGGGTACCAAAGTCAGAAAAGGACAGAAGGTCTGCGTAAATGGGAAGCCAATTCAGCGAGATGAGAAACTAGTCTTAATTGCCTTTCACAAACCTAGGGGAATTGTTTGTACAACGGACCGAAAAGAACCAGATAATGTGATTGATTTTATTCAATATGGATCCAGAATCTACCCTATTGGAAGATTGGATAAGGATTCAGAAGGATTACTATTATTAACAAATGATGGAGATATTGTAAATAAAATTTTGCGTGCAGGCAATCAGCATGAAAAAGAATATATTGTTACAGTAAATAAAAAAATAACACCTGAGTTTTTAAGCAAGATGGCAGGTGGTGTACCTATCCTTGATACAACAACCCTGCCTTGCTTTGTAGAAGAAATCAATAAAACCACATTTCGAATTATTCTGAAACAAGGATTAAATCGTCAGATTCGAAGAATGTGCGAATATTTAGGGTATCAGGTGCTTGCTTTGCAGAGAATCCGAATTATGAATATTAGACTCGGACGTCTTAAAGTAGGAGATTACCGTAATGTTACATTAGATGAACTTGTGAGTTTAAAGGAAATGCTTAAGGATTCTAATAGTACTTCAGACTATGGAGATGATTAAGCCTTTACTGCAAAACGAAGTTTAGCTGATTTTGCACGTGGGTTCTGACTGCATTCCTGTGGGGTTGGTCGTATGGCATCTTCTGAAATTTCAGAATAAATGCCACTACGATAACCTTGCTTGAATGCTTTTTTTACCATACGGTCTTCACCAGAATGAAAGGTTAAAATCGCTACTCTACCACCTGATTTCAAGGAAGCTGGAAGCTTTTCAAGAAATTCATATAACACTTCGAATTCATGATTCACATCAATTCGCAAGGCTTGAAATGACCGTTGACATGTCTTTTTCAAATCTTCTGCTCTTGTTTTCTCAGGTAGAAATTGTAAGGAGAGTTCAATAAGATTACGCAAATCAGAAGTGGTTTCAATTTTCTTTCCTTGTTTGAAGTGTAACATCACTGCCTTTGATATTTTTTCTGCGTAGGGTTCATCGGAATTTTCTACTAAAAGATATTCCAGTTCTTTTTGTGTTAATGAAGCAAGACGTTTGGCAGCCGATTCGCCTTTTTCTGGATTCAGACGCAAATCCAAAGGGCCTTCTGTTTTGTAAGAAAAGCCACGACTGGGATCATCAATTTGCATGGAGGAGACACCTAAATCAGCCATACAAAAATCCAAGAGACCAGCTTCCTTTACAACAAGATCAATATTTGAAAAATTCATATGATGTAGGGTAAGGTATTTAGAATCGAAGCCAGCGTTTCGTAAACGTTCTTCGGTTTTTTTAATTTCTATGGGATCCACATCCGTTGCATGAAGATGTCCGTCTGGCATAAGGCGTTTCAGGATTACTTTTGCGTGACCGCCATAGCCAAGGGTGGCATCCATTCCTATTTGCCCTGGCTGTATCTGGAGTATCTCCATAATTTCATCCACACAGATAGAACGATGCATACCAGCAGGGGTACTTCCTTTTTGCATTACTTTTTCAACAGTATCCTGATATTTATCAGGTTGAAGTTCCTTGTATTTTTCGTGATATTGTTTGGGATGGGTTCCACTATATCGAACTCTGCGCTTATGTGTTGCTTTATCTTCCATGGTTGCTCCAGTCTGCGTCTTCATTTACGCATTCATGTTTTTTATTTTATTATGGTATCAAATATCAAATTAAAATGCAAACATACATGTAAATATGGTTTACAAGGAACTTAAAATAGATGATAATAAAACGTAAAGTTTGGATAAAAGATGACACGGGAGTTACCATGAAAAAAATTGTTGTTGGGCTATTAGCCCATGTGGATGCAGGTAAAACCACGTTAGCAGAACAACTGCTGTTTGAGGCAGGTGAAATACGTAGTTTAGGTAGAGTGGATCATAAGAATACCTTTTTAGATACAAACCAGATGGAAAGAGACAGAGGAATCACCATTTTTTCTAAGCAGGCAGTTTTACATTACTTATCCATGCAAATAACCTTGATCGATACTCCGGGACATGTGGATTTTTCCGCTGAAATGGAACGTGCTTTATCCGTAATGGATTATGCCATTCTTGTTATTAATGCAGGGAGTGGAATTCAGGCGCATACGTATACACTATGGAAATTGTTGGAACTTCATCAGATACCAACCTTTCTCTTTGTTAATAAAATGGATTTATATCAAGAAGATGTAGAAACTATAATGCATACTATTTCAAAGAAATTAACCGGAAATTTTATGCCATTTCATAAGAAGGATCGGGATTTTTATGAAACACTTGCACTAATAGACGAAAATCTATACCAGGAATATTTGAAAACAAATATGTTACAGGATCATCGAATAGAAGAACTGATATATCAGAAGAAAATTACCCCTGTGTACTTTGGCTCCGCATTAAAGGGTGATGGAATTTTGCATTTTCTTCAGGAACTTTTCCGATATACCAGAATGCCAGAGTATGAAGAAGATTTTTCGGCTTTGGTTTATAAAATAACCAGAGATGAGAATGAACAAAGGTTAACCCATGTTAAAATAACGGGTGGTATTTTAAAGCCAAAATCCATGTTATCCTATAAAATAGGAGAGATAACAAAACAGGAGAAGTGTGATCAACTGAGGTATTATTCGGGACAGCAGTTTCAAAACGTTGATGTGGCATTTCCTGGCGAGATTTGTGGAATAACAGGGTTGACGGATAGTTATCCTGGATTATGGTATGGAAAGAATCAGAATAAAATATCTTTTCAGATTGAGCCAGTAAAGAGTTATCAACTACAATTTCCCGAAGAGACAGACTTGTTTGCGGTAATGGCTTCCATGAAAAAACTTGAGGAAGAAGATCCAATGTTAAAAATCTCCTGGCTTCCTGAAAAGCAGGAAATTCATGGACAGTTTTTGGGATCTATTCAAATGGAAATATTTCAGAAAATGGTTCTCCAAAGATTTGGATATCATGTTGTAATCGTAAGTGGAAGTATACTTTACAAAGAAACCATAGCGAGTACTGGAATTGGGATTGGGCATTATGAACCTTTGGGACACTATGCAGAGGTAGTTCTTTATTTAGAACCGCTAGAGAGAAATTCTGGAATTATTGTGGAAAGCATTGCGACGGAAGAACAACTGCCTATCTGGTTTCAGAATAGTATCATCTCTACCTTAAAGGAAACTACCATACCTGGGGTTTTAACAAAAAGTCCCATAACCGACATCCGCATTACAATAGTTGGTGGAAGAGCACATAAGAAACATACGGAGGGTGGGGATTTTAGACAGGCATCTATTCGTGCTCTGCGTCAAGGACTTAAGAATGTACAGTCACAGGTATTAGAACCATTTTATTCGATACAACTGGAAGTTCCAGTGGAAAATGTTGGTAGAGCGATTCAGGATTTAAATCTGATGAGAGCCAAACTGGAACAACCTGTTATTGAATATGAGTATGGATTTTTAAAAGGAAGAGTTCCGGTGGCATCTTTTGGTGATTATCAGATGGAAATACTTTCTTATACCAAAGGAAGAGGTATTCTTACTTTAGAGTTTTCGGGTTATGACATCTGTGAAAATCAAGAGGAAGTCACACATGAATATGCATATGATGCAGATGCGGACTTAAATTATCCAACTGGATCCATTTTTTGTGAACATGGTACAGGTTTTTATGTTCCATGGAATCAGGTGGAACAATATCAGCATTGTAAAGACCTAAAATTGCAATATAGAAACAGTGAGACTAGGGTAGAGGTTCTTGATTCTGAAAAAACAAAGCAGTTTGAACGGTCAAAGAATAAAACCTCACTGGAAATGGATCAGGAACTTCGAGATATTTTTGAGCGTACATTTGGGCCTATCAAAGACAGAAAACCACAAAATAATACCATAAAAAAAATAGCAAACACAGAAGTAAAAGACTATAAAAGAACAACAAAGGAAGAAATGCGAAAGCCTCACATACTTCTTGTAGATGGATATAATATCATTTTTGCATGGGAAAATTTAAATGAGCTTGCTAAGGAAAATCTCGATGCAGCAAGAATGAAACTCCTAGATATTCTAAGTAATTATCAGGGATTTCGTAAAAATAAGGTGATTGTTGTATTTGATGCGTATCGGGTAAAAGGAAATCCAGGCCATGTGGAGCCGTATCATAACATTCAGGTTGTATATACGAAAGAAGCAGAGACTGCAGATTCCTATATTGAAAAAGCAACCCAATTACTGGCACGAGATGCTGTCGTAACGGTTGCAACCAGTGACTATTTGGAACAGTTAATTATCTTGGGACAAGGAGCACTCCGAATGTCAGCAAGAGAGTTACTGGAAGAAATAATGGATACAAAAAAACAAATTACAGAAACCATAGAGCAGAAAACAGAGAGTGGGAAAGTGTATCTGAAGGAACTTATAAAAGATGGTTTTTTAGAAGAAGAAAGGTAGTATTATGCAGAAAAAAGAGGGAACATATGGACTTTTTACAGCCATTAGTATGATTGTTGGAATTGTAATTGGGTCTGGGATATTTTTTAAAAGCGATGATATTCTGCACTTTACTGGTGGGAGCATTGCACTGGGAATGTTAGCTTTTTGTATTGGAGCATTTGGTATTATTTTTGGAAGTCTTACCTTAACAGAGCTATCTATGAGGACAGAAAAAAGTGGTGGTGCAGTGGCATATTTTGAAGATTTTATTTCAAGTAAAGTTGCCAGTGGTTTCGGATGGTTTCAGACTTTTATCTATTTTCCAACCTTAACCGTTATTTTATCCTGGGTAGCGGGAATCTATACCTGTATTTTATTTGGAATCGAAAATTCCTTAACAAACCAAGTGCTATTGGGTTTTTCTTACTTGTTATTTTTCTTTTTTATGAATATTTTATCGGTAAAGTCAGGTGGGATATTTCAAAATTTAACAGCAATCATAAAACTAATCCCTCTTTTAGTCATCGCAGTTCTTGGAATTTTTTGGAATGCACCCTATCCAAATATCGAAGCGGGAATGGAACTTGTCCAAGTCTCAGAAGTAGGGTTTGGCTGGCTTGCGGCGTTGGTGCCCCTTGCATTTTCCTTTGATGGTTGGATTGTTGCAACCAGTATCACTGGTGAAGTGAAAAATCCAAAACGAAATATGACTCTAGCGTTAATATTAGGACCACTTTTAGTTTTAGTGGTTTATTTGCTCTTTTTCTTAGGACTGAATCGCATGCTTGGTCCAGAATATATTCTCACAGCCAAAGATTCTGCGATTCATAAGGCCGGAGAATTAATATTAGGAACTTATGGAACAAAAATATTACTCAGTTTTGTTCTGATTTCTGTCTTGGGAGTTGTGAATGGCGTAGTTCTTGGTGGACTCCGTATGCCACAGGCCTTAGCTGAAAAAAACATGATACCAAAGGCAGATCATTTAAAAAAAATACATTCAAAATGGAAACTTTCTTTATCTTCCGCTGCATTGTTTTTACTTGTTTGTATCTTTTGGTATGTGATTCACTATGCAACTCAAAAAACCAATGCTTTAGTAGGTGGAGATATCAGTGAGATTTCCATCGTGTTTAGCTATACATGCTATATTATTTTATATGTAAAGGTATTTTTGCTTAAGAAAACTGGAGAAGTCACAAGTATCTTTAAAGGTATTATTTGCCCGGTTTTTGGAATACTGGGAGCTGGGATTATATTCGTTGGTGGCTTTATTTCCAATCCGGTTTATGTATCCTTCTTTATTTTATTTTGTTTTCTAGTTACAGTATTAGGATACTTTGTATATCAGAAATTGCCATCCAGTGGAAAGGCAGAGTAGTAGCAACGAATTATTTGGAATATGATAGGAGGATATACAAATGGAAGCTTGTAAATGGCCACAAAATAGTGAGGCAATGTTGGCATATCATAATACAGAATGGGGATTTCCCAGTTTTGATGATCGATATTTGTTTGAAATGTTATCTTTAGAAGGAGCACAGGCGGGATTATCCTGGAGTACCATTCTAAATAAAAGAGAAGCTTACAAGGCGGCATTTTATAACTTTGATATAAAGCGCTGCGCCTTACTTACCGATGAGGAGCTTATACATATACTGGAGAATTTTGCAATCATAAAAAACAAACTGAAGGTTTTTTCCGTTAGAAAAAATGCGCGTTTGGTTTTAAACTTACAGGAAGAATACGGTAGTTTCTCAAATTATCTTTGGAAATTTACAGGTGGGAATCCAGTTGTAAATAGTTTAATGGAAGAATCCGAGATGGAAGTACAGTCTGAACTTTCCATTTTGATCAGTAAAGATTTAAAAAAACGTGGATTTTCTTTTGTAGGCCCCGTGATTATATATTCTTATTTACAGGCAATTGGAATGATAGATGATCATGTGATTACCTGTCCTATGCATACAACCAATAGAGAAAAGCAATTTGAACTTTCACAAAACCTTACGGGTGGTGTGACTGGTGAAATGATAATCACAGAGGGCATGCCGGAGTTAATTCGACAGGCTGCTGGTGAAGGTATTGTTTTACTTAAAAATACAGGAGTGTTACCTTTTCAGAAACAAGAAAAAATATCTATTTTTGGAAGAGTTCAGGTTGATTATTTTAGTGTTGGCTATGGTTCAGGAGGAGATGTTCGCTGTCCTTATGTGGTAAATCTTCTGGAAGGACTAAGAAATTCTAAGGAAGTAACTTTAAATGAAGAACTTGCTCATATATATGAAGCATTCAGCAAAGATCCAGAGCACAAAATCAATCCAGGAACCTGGGGAAACTGGCCTACACATTATCCTGAAATGCCTCTCAGTGAGAAACAGGTAAAAAATGCAGCAAAGTTTGGCCAGAAAGCGATTTTAGTAATTGGAAGAGCAGCAGGAGAAGATCGTGAAAATCAGTTAATTCCAGGAAGTTATTATTTGACAGAAGAAGAAAAGCGAATGATTGATTTGGTGACTGCTTATTTTTCAGATGTTGTTCTTATAATGAACTGTGGAAATATCATTGATATGAGTTGGCTGAAAGTTTATGAAGATAAAATTGCTGCCATTTTATATACCTTTTTGGGGGGTATGGAAAGTGGTAATAGTGTTGCAGATATTTTAACAGGAAAAGTAAATCCATCTGGAAAACTGGCTGATACCATAGCAATTCGCTATGAAGACTATCCTTCTGCTTCAAACTTCGGTGACTTAGAAAAAAATGATTATGCAGAAGATATTTATGTGGGATATCGCTATTTTGAAACCTTTGCTAAAGAGAAGGTACTATATCCTTTTGGGTTTGGCTTATCCTATACCACGTTTCAAATAGAACTAAAAAGTGTAGACGAAAAGGATGGAGGACTTCGTTATAAAATACGTGTAACGAACACTGGTTTATGTGCGGGGAAAGAAGTTGTACAACTTTATGTAAATCCTCCACAGGGAAAACTCGGTAAGCCACTTCGAAACTTATGTGCTTTTGGGAAAACCCCATTACTCAAACCTAAAGAAGAAGTGATACTAACTTTGAATATAAACTGGTATCAAATGTCATCCTATGATGATTCTGGAATCAGTGGTGCAGAGAATTCCTATGTTTTGGAAGTAGGAAACTATGACTTCTACCTTGGAAATCAGGTTCACAGCGCCAAAAAAGTATATAGTCATGTAATAAATTCTCTAACTATACTAAAAACGGTAGAACCTGCACTAGGTGTGGAACAAGAGCATCAATTTATGCGATTGAAAGCAGTGGTTGAAAACGAGAAGGTTACTGGTATCTATGAAAAGGTACCTGTGCATAACATTGATTTAAGAGAAAGAATTTTAAAACAAATACCTGCAGCGATTCCCATAACCAAAGATCAAGGATATCAGTTACAGGATGTTGTAAATGGAAGCGTTTTATTAGAACAATTTCTAGCACAATTGTCTCTTGAAGAACTGGAAGCATTGACCAGGGGAGAAGGTCCAATGAATAGTAGGCAGGGAGTTGAGGGTAATGCCGGAGTTCTTGGCGGTGTGACGGAGCCTCTTCGTAAAAAGGGTATTCCACCTGTAATAACAGCTGATGGACCAGCGGGAATTCGTATCCAGAAAACCTGTTCTCTGATTCCTTGTGGCACATTGCTTGCTTGTACGTTCAACACGCAACTGGTGGAAGATTTATTCACCTTACTTAGTACAGAAATTTTAGACCGGCAGGTAGATATGATTCTGTCACCTGGAATGAATATTCATCGAGATCCTTTATGTGGAAGAAATTTTGAATACTTTACCGAAGATCCGCTTCTTTGTGGACATATGGCAATCGCTGCAGTTCGAGGAATTCAACACAACCAGATTTCGGCCTGTCCAAAACATTTTGCCTGTAATAATCAGGAAACCAATCGGAATAAAAATGATTCCAGAGTAAGTGAAAGAGCCTTAAGAGAAATCTACTTAAAACCTTTTGAATGTGTGGTAATCTATGCAAAACCAAAAAATATTATGACCTCTTACAATAAAATCAATGGTGTCTGGAGTCATTATAATTTTGACCTAAACACACAGATTTTAAGAAATGAATGGGGGTATGAAGGTACCGTTATAACGGACTGGTGGATGCAATATGCAGATTCAAAAGAATTTCCAAAACTCAGTGGTAATGCATATCGAGTTCGTGCACAAGTAGATGTTTTAATGCCAGGATCTAAAGAAGTTCACGGTGCAACAGGAGAAAATGATGGAACTTTGCTTCAGTCGCTTGGTCAAACAGATGGAATTACCCTAGGTGAAATTCAACGTTCAGCAGCAAATATTTTGAAATATTCCATGAGTACAAATGCCATGAGCCGAAGTATTACAAATTTACAAAATTAAGAGAAAAAAATAATTACAGATATTGTTCTTTATGATAAAATAAAGGAAACTATTTGAATATTAGTTTATCTCATTTAGAAAGGATGGATTTGTATGGATGCATATAAAGTAGTGATTGTGGATGATTCTTCTTTTTCCATTACCTTCATTAAAGATATACTTGAAACAGCAGGTCTTAATGTGGTAGGTAGTGCTAAAAATCTGGAAGAAGTGAAAAAAGTAGTTGCAGAAACAAAACCTGACCTCGTAACAATGGATATGACATTACCAGGAACTGACGGACTTGAATGTACCAGAGCAGTGCATAAAATAGATAAAAATATTAAAGTTATTGTAGTAAGTTCTATGATGGATGATGAGATTGTTAAGAAAGCTAAGAAAACAAGGGTATCTGCTTATGTACAAAAGCCAGTAGATAGTGAGGAGCTTCTCAATGCAATTCAAAGAGTTATGGATTTTGAGAAGTTATTTGAAAGCTTAAAAGAATCTTATTATGAGGTCTATAAAGAAGCTTTTACGGATGCGATGACACGAATGGCAAAAGTAAAACCAGAAATGCAAGAAGAATATTCCAATGATTTGGAACATGTATCCAGTGGAATAACTGTGATGATTGCTATTATTGGTAAATTCACAGGAAGACTGATGATTGATTTTTCCCAAGAATCTGCAAGGGGTTTTGCTAAAGAGATTTTAAAGCGAGAACCAGAAGATAATGATGAAATTTTAGAGATTTTAGCTGAATTTACGAATATTGTTGCAGGGAATGGTTGCTCTATTTTAAACAAGAAAAATAGTGCTTATAGCTTACGACTTGCTCCTCCATCTATTCTAAGAGGGGAACATGTATTGATATCAGCATTGAATTTTCAAACGGATACCGCGGTGGCTAAAACTACATTTGGTGAGGTGAAGCTTGATGTTGGATTTAAGAGAGGTGAAGAAAAATGGATGTAAAATTAGTAAATCCTTTTGTTGAGGCCTTTGTGAATGTAATGCCTATGTTGGGATTCCAGGATGTGAAAAAGGGAAATTTAAGTTTAAAAGGAAAAGAATTAAATAGCGGCGGAGTATTAATCATTGTGGGTATTGTTGGTTCAGTAAGGGGTAATGTAGTTTATTCTTTTTCCATGGAAGATGCGAAAAAAATAGCATCAACCATGATGATGGGAATGCCAGTTTCGGAATTGGATGATATGAGTAAAAGTGCGCTTTCGGAACTAACAAATATGCTTACTGCAAATGCAGCAACAAGTTTCTCTAATATGGATATGCTGATTGATATATCGACTCCAACCTTATTACATGGAACCAATGTATCAGTTAAGATGAGTTCAGAACAGGTGTTATGTATTCAATTAATTGCCAATGATATTCCGATTGATGTAAATATTTCATTTGAAGGATAAATAAAATAAACAGTAAGGCTGTCTGAAGATAATTCAGGCGGCTTTTTTGATAATATTTATCAAGTGAGGAATATGTCTTGCTTTTTTAAAGAACCTTTTGTATGCTTTTAATAGTTAGCAAACGCTAACCAGAAGGGAGGCCAAAATGAGCTCAGAAATATGGGAACTACTAGAAAAAATGAATCAGGAAACCATACAAGCCCAAATGGCATTGCAATGTGGGCCACTCTTTTTTGGATTAAAGGTAGCAAATTTATTGATATTTAATGGAACCTCAGGTTCAAGAGATTTTTAAAATGCTTGATTATCAATCCTTTCAGATGGAAGAGTTAATGG
>CANRGO010000025.1 GCA_947630125.1 uncultured Lachnospiraceae bacterium
TCTTTGGCTGCTTTTATAGCTGCTTCATTTAATAGATTCTCCAGATCAGCTCCTGTGAATCCTGCTGTAGTCTGTGCAATCTGTTTCAAATCCACATCATCACCAAGTGGTTTGTTTTTGGAATGCACCTTAAGAATATCTTCACGACCTCCCACATCAGGTGCTCCAACTGTAACTTTACGATCAAATCGACCTGGACGTAAAATTGCTGGGTCTAAGATATCTACACGGTTTGTAGCTGCCATTACGATAATGCCTTCGTTAACTCCAAAGCCATCCATTTCAACCAGAAGCTGATTTAATGTCTGTTCTCTTTCATCGTGGCCACCACCCATACCAGTTCCACGTCTTCTTGCAACTGCATCAATTTCGTCGATGAACACAATACAAGGACTGTTTTTCTTTGCTTCTGAAAAAAGGTCACGAACACGGGATGCACCTACACCAACAAACATTTCCACAAAGTCAGATCCTGAAATACTAAAAAATGGTACGTTAGCTTCACCAGCTACTGCTTTAGCAAGTAAGGTTTTACCTGTTCCTGGAGGTCCTTCCAGTAAAACACCTTTTGGTATGCGAGCGCCTACCTTGGTAAATTTTGAAGGTTCTTTTAAGAAATCAACAATTTCTTCCAGATCTTCTTTTTCTTCTTTTAACCCTGCTACATCCTTCAATGTAATTTTTCCATCACGAAGTGATAATTTTGCACGGCTTTTTCCAAAATTCATCATTTTGTTGGAGCTTCCACCACCACCTGCGTTTTGTGCATTCATCATGACAAAGAAAAATACAACCACAACAAGTACAATAAGAACTGGCAATACATAAGCTAAAAACCAGCTCTGCTTTGGAACATCTCGAACGATGGGTTCTAGCCCATACTGTCTAAATATATTCTCATACTCTACAGTATCTAACACATAAAAAACTTTGGTCTCATCTGGTTTGACAGTAACACTAACTGCTCCAGTGGGAACCTGTTGATTTGGCTGAATAATAACGTCCAGAATATTCTCTTCTTCCAGATCTAAAATTAGTTCGGCCTTTGTATAACTTTCCTCTTCTGGCTTCAAGGTACCTACCCAAATCGTAAGCAACAGTAAACCGATGATTAAAATAAAATATCCACTTATTCCTTTTCCACGTTTGTTCAAAACGAGTCTCCTTCCAATCTGAGTATTTTTATTCTTCGGTTTCAACAACTCCGATATAAGGCAGATTTCTGTATAACTGGTCATAGTCCAAACCATAACCGATTACAAATTCATCTGGAATTACAAATCCAGTATAATCTACATGTACATCCGTTACTCTTCTGTCTGGTTTATCTAGTAAGGTACAAAGTTTCATGCTGGCTGGTTTTCTGTCTTTCAACATTTCCAAAAGATAACTTAAGGTTCTTCCAGAATCGATGATATCCTCAACAACCAAAACATCTTTTCCACCAAGTGGTTCATCTAAATCTTTAATGATTTTAATAACACCACTTGATTTTGTTTCACTTCCGTAGCTGGAAACGGACATAAAATCCATGGATACAGGTACGGTAATTCTTTTTGCTAATTCACACATAAAAAACACGCCACCTTTTAATACACAAATTAAATGCACCTGTTTTCCTTCATAATCACGGCTTATGGCTTCTGCCATTTCTTTTATTCTTTGATCTACCTCTTCTTCAGGTATCATCACTCTTATTTTGTCTGCCATTTTTTCATTCTCCTTCTACTATCTGCATCTGCAGTATCTTTTTTGTTGTACTATCCACTTTATAGTGTTGACTAATTCGATAGCCAGGCACCCATAGGATATGATGTTCTTCACCAATCACAAACATCTTCTTCCGTTCCTTGGCTGGTATTTTTTCCTGCTTGAAATACTCCTTCAACAATTTCCTGGATTGATTCTTGTGAAAAACAAAATAATCACCCTCCATGGGATTTCGTATCATTAAAACTCCTAATATTTTATCATAATCAAACCATTTCGTATATGTGTTTTCTGGAATAATTTGGTTTTCAAAATAGGGAAAACTCTTAATGAAAAGCCTCCGTCCATCGGGTAGGACATAGGTCTGTTCGTTTTCTTTAAAAAGCGAAAGATTTATGGCTTCTTCTGTCGATGGTTCCTCCAGATACTGGATTCGCATTACATCATACTCCATTTTTGCATGTAAACCATAAGGTAAATTTATTTCCTTCCCCGACTGTTTTGAGAATAGTTCCAATAAGGATTTGATGTGCACCTGCCCAATGTCTTTCCTACCCTGACTTATACGTCCTAAAACATCAAGCAATATGTATTTCTGAAGTATGGATGAATGCATAAGAAAATTGCTTGTCTTTATTTGAACACCAGATGAATCAAAGAATACACAATTCTTGGCAGCTTCCAAAGCCATATCATTCACATATTGATGTGTTTCCGCTATAATTTCTGCTGCATCCGCAATATGTTCTACCGCCTGACTGCATACTTCCTGCTCCAGAAGTGGTAGTATCTGATTTCGAATTTTATTTCTGGTGTAGTCATTTTCCTGATTGCTACTATCTTCCACATAACGAAGATTCTGCCCGGCTAGATATTGCTGGATTTCTTCCTTGGAAATCTTTAACAACGGTCGGATGATGTTTCCATTCACCGGACTCATTCCGCAAAGTCCCTGAAGTCCAGAACCGCGCACTAAACGGAACAGTACGGTTTCTGCCTGGTCATTTTGATGATGGGCCACTGCTATTTTAACACTACCCATAGGATTCTTTTCCAATAGTATCCTTTGATGCTTTAAAAAGGCATCATATCGAACTTTTCTTCCTGCTTCCTCGGTAGAGATTTTTAACTTCTTGGCGAGTTCCTTTACATTTTCCTTGACCAGGAAAAACTCAATTCCATATTCCTTACAAAATTCTTCACAAAAACTGGCATCTCTTTGTGCTTCTTCTTTACGGATTTCATGGTTCACATGAATTGCACGCAAATGAATCGGCATAGTTTTTGAAATTTCATGCAATACAAATAGGAGGCACACACTATCTGCTCCTCCTGAAAATCCAACAATCACCTGATCACCAGGCGAAAGCATATGTTCACTTTTTACATAGTTCAAAACTTGTTCCATCATACGATTTGTTCCAATTTTTCTAATAAGAAAATGCCAACCCTGAAAAGTATTGGCATTTAGTCACCTTTTTTAAAAATAATTTCGTTATCGTAAACCAGTCCTAATTTATCTTTGGCAATTTCTTCGATATACTTTTTAGTCTGGGTATATTTTTCATATTCTTCGATTTCTTCAGTTCTCATCTTTTCATCTTCGATTTTAGAAAGCAAATCTTCCTTTTGACTCAGATAAGATTCACTGGTGGCGCGAAGTTCAAGGCTATTAAGAGTAATTACTCCTAGTAGCATCAATACAACCATGGATACCAGTATCATACCCAGTCGGTTTTGTCGTCTTTTTCGAAATGCAATTTTACGACTCATCGTTCACCTTCTCCAATCAAATGTTTACATAACATAATTTTACAGAATTTTTGCAAAACCGTCAACCTGTTTTACATATTTTCCTAAGAATTATAAATATTCGAACAGTTCTTTCGCAAGTTCCTTTTTAGTTGTATCCACAATGTCTGTAACACGAACGACCACATCTTTCGTACCAAACTGTATGGTAATCACATCCTCTACTTTCACTTCGGTAGAAGCTTTGGCCACTTTTCCATTGATTAATACACGACCTGCATCACATGCTTCGTTGGCAATGGTTCTTCTTTTGATTAATCTTGATATCTTTAAATACTTATCTAGTCTCATCGTCTTATCCTTTACGTTAAAAAAAGACGGACAACAGTGCATGCACCGCAATCCGTCCAGGTTTTAATTATGCGTTAACACTATCTTTTAAAGCTTTACCAGCTTTAAATTTAGGTGCTTTAGAAGCTGCAATTTTCATAACAGCGCCGCTCTGAGGATTTCTTCCTTCTCTTGCTGCTCTTTCGGAAACTTCAAAAGTTCCGAATCCAACTAATTGAATTTTTTCACCTTTTTTTAATTCTTCTGCAACAACATCTGTGAAAGCTTTTAATGCTTTTTCAGCATCTTTCTTTGATAATCCTGCTTGATCAGCCATAGCTGCTACTAATTCTGTCTTGTTCATTTTGAACTCCTCCTCTAACTCGAGTTTTCTATTTTTTTTTATTTTTTATACAGATGTCTTGCTTGAGACGTCTATACATATATATAGCCTTTTTTGCCCATTTTGTCAAGAAATTTTAACGTTTCCGCACTGAAATATGCCTATTATTTGGTAAAAATGTGAGATATTTCCTATATTTTTCATCAAATGTAAGACAAAATGCTGGGTTTTTATTGTTCATGTCTTCGAATCAGTTCCTCTATCCCATCTTCCAATATTTGCTCCCCATGTAAGTGATTTACTCTGGCATAGTCCGCAACCAGTAAAAAGAGTTGTTTTACAGTCTGGGTTTTTTCATCCTCTGAATTTAAAGCGGATAGGCCTTTAACTTCTTCTTCTAATTTCTGTATGATTTCTTCTTGACTTGCTCCTGGTTCATATAACTTGTCAATTTTCTTTAAAACTTTTTGTGCTTTGGCAATGGAAGGCATTTCAATTGGAATATCACGAAGAGGTGTAATAAGAAAGTCCATATCTTTTTTTTCTTTCTTTTTGATTTCCTCCCAATTTACCAGCACTTCCTTAGAGTCCGATACTTCCACTTCTCCAAACACATGAGGATGTCGACGAATCATTTTCTTCGAAACTTCCTCAACCACATCTTCAAAAGAAAAAATTCCTTCTTCCTCCGCTATGGTGCTATGCATAACAACCTGAAGCAAAATATCTCCCAATTCTTCTTTTAGATTCTCATAGTTTCCTGTCTGATCATAGATACGTATCCCTGCTAATAATTCTGCTGCTTCTTCCTGCATACAACTGCGCAGACTCATATGGGTTTGCTCTCTGTCCCAGGGACAGCCTTCTTTGGATCGTAAAATATGAATGATTTCCTGAAAATCCTGAAAATTCAAAGTTTTTTTCTGTAACAAATGTTCAAATGCCATAGTCGCTCCTTTTCCTGTTATGAATCTCCCTGCAGTATCAAGTCTGGGAATGTATAGGTAGCATCTTTCAACTCTTCCCCTACAGATATGGTATAACTTCTGGTCTGATAGTCCGTTTTTCGAAGGGTAATCACCTGGTTCCCTGTCTTTTTCACATACGCTATTGGCGTTATTCCAATATAAATTCCATCCACATATACTTCTACTTTTTCAGGCAAATTAATCCAAATTTTATAGTCTGCAAGAGTAACACTCGTCTCAGTTTCCGTAGTTGTATCTGTTTCAGAGGTTACCTCGTTCTCAGAGGTATCCTCATTTTCATTTGTTGTTGTATCTATTTCTTCTTCTGACTGCTCTTCTTCATCTGAAAACTCTTCCTCTTCATCTAGTTGTTCCAAAGTAATCTCAATCAAGGACGAAGTGGTTCCAACCCGAATTAGATGGGATACCGATTCATATCCTTCTTTTTCAACCAAAATTTGATGAAGCCCTGCAGCTAAATGTATTCCTTCGGTAACATCTGAAAAAAGTCCATCAATTGTAAGCGTTGCATCCGCTGGAGTTAATTGAAAATCGATGCTGGTATATACTGTCTCTTCAACAATAACAGAAGATAAATCCAAGGTATATTCCTGATCCCGAAGAATTTCCAAAGGATAGATTCCTTTATTTTTTCCAAAGGTTGCAACTACTTGATAACTTCCTTCTGGAACAACATATAACATCTGTTCCTGAATAGGCAAAATCAAGCGATTACCAAACTCCAAAAAACCACCTATTACCGCTTCATAGTTCTCCAGTTTTACATACCCATGGCCTTTTTGCACCTGAATACTATAGACAGTTTTGTCAATTCCCCTAATTGTAAGAACATCCTTTTGATTGATATCCATAAACTCAATGGCTTTTCCACCTGAAAGCACAATGGCATTATCAGCCAACTGATACACGGTTTGTCCAATGGATATAGATTTTTTGGATTCATCAATTCGAAAATTATTTACATCTGTAAAACCCCAGGCATCTTCTGAGATGATCAGAGATGTTAGTTGTTTGGCCGTTTTTCGAAATGCTACGCGAACCATATCGCCTTCCATTAATTGCATAGGAGATATGGCTTCTTCATATTTGTCCACAAAGGTAGACGCTCCATCATATTGTAAGGTATAGAATTTACCTGTTTCCATATTTTGAAACCGTATACTACCTTCTTCGCTATTTAAAGAAATAAAAATTGCATCGTCTAAAGAATCGTAAGCACCTACTGCCGTAACAATCTCCGCCTCCTGAACTGCACTGATTTTTATATCCTGTTTGGGCAAAAGATCACAGGCGGATAAGGTACCCATAAGTATTAGAAGGCCTAAGATATTGGCCATATATTTGTATATTTTTTTCTTGTTGAACATATTTTTATTTTTCAATTGTTTTCACCTTACATCGATAAAATTCTTCCAGGTAGGTTACGTTATTATGTTCTGGAACCTTCAGTACTTCTTCCAGCATGGCGGCTAGCATCTCTCCCATTTCTTTCCCCGGTTTCATACCTAGTAACTTTAAATCATGACCACTCAATGCCAGCGTGCTGATAGAGAGACAATCTTTTCGCTCTAAAATCTGTTGATAGAGTTCCTGCACTTGATGAAGGATGCAAAGTTTTTCCTCACGCAGATACATACTCTGAGCGGAAATATCCGCTTCCATCACCGGAAACAGCAAAGGAAATATGTCCTCTCCAACCTGATGAATGGCTTTACGAACCTGATAAGCATCTGGTTTTATTCGCAGATCATGAAACTTTACAAGTTTGGTGACTTTTCGTATAGTCTCCCCATCTGACTTTAAACGCCGAAGGATTTGTTCTGCCATTTTTTTACTATGTTCTTCGTGACCATAGAAGTGATCAATTCCTTTTCGATCCGTGGTTTTTACCACTGCCTTTCCAAAATCATGAAAAAGCATGGTATATCGCAAGACCTTGTCTTGTTTAATTTGAGACAAAGCATGCATGGTATGTTCTCCAACACTATATTGATGGTGCGGATTTCTCTGCTCCGTTTTCATGATGGCATCAAACTCTGGCATAATTACCGATGTAATTCCTGTTTCATAGAATTTTAGAAAAAAATCTGGATTTGCTGATATCAGGGTTTTGGTAAGTTCTATTTGAATTCGTTCCCCACTTATTCGGTTCAGATTTTCTTTTAATTTTGTAATTGCAAGCAAGGTTTCCTCTTCAATCTGATACTGCAGCTGGGCTGCAAAACGTATGGCACGCATCATTCGAAGAGCGTCTTCTGTAAATCTCTCATAAGGATTTCCCACGCAGCGAATTATTTTTTTATGTAAGTCTTCCATTCCATAAAATTCATCAATCAAACCATCCTTATGATTATATGCCATGGCATTTATGGTAAAATCACGTCGTTTTAAATCTTCTACCAGTTGGGAAGTAAAGGTAATTTCTTTTGGGTGTCTGGCATCTTCATACTCCCCATCGATACGATATGTGGTAACCTCAAAGCCATCTGTTCCAAGCATAACCGTGACTGTTCCATGCAAAATTCCGGTATCAACAGTCCTTCGAAATAACTCTTTAACCTGTTCTGGCTTTGCAGAAGTGGTGATATCCCAATCCATGGGTTCCTTTTGTAAAAGAGAGTCCCTGACACAGCCTCCTACAATATAGGCTTCAAACCCAGACTGCTGAAGGGTCTCTATGATTGTATTTACTTTTTCAGGTATTTTAATTAAATATTTCATATATCCTTCTTTCATTCAAGCGCTTCTCTTTGTTTATTGTAACTGATTCAACAGTCTTTGACAAACTGGAATTTCCGATTGAATAAGAATAATTGTACATTAAAAAAGAGCCTGGCATTTACCAGACTCTCTTGTGTTTTATTTTTGAATTAATTTTACAACTTCTCTTGCTATGGCAAGCTCTTCATTGGTTGGAACAATCATGACTTTTACTTTACTATCATCTGTAGAGATAATGGTTTCAATTCCACGTACATGATTTTTTTCTTTATCCAGATAAGCTCCAAGATAACCTAAGTACTCTACAACCTGTACTCTCACATCTTCTGTGTTCTCACCAACACCAGCAGTAAAGACTACCGCGTCCACTCCATTCATGGCTGCTGCATAAGCTCCAACGTACTTCGCTACACGATAACTGAAGGTCTCAAGTGCTGTGATTGCAAGTTCATTGCCTGCAGCAACACCATCTTCAATATCACGAAAATCGCTGGAAAGTTTACTCATTCCATAAACACCTGATTGTTTGTTTAAAATTTCATTCATTTCAAGAAGACTTAAATTTTCTTTATCTCCAACAAACTGAATAATTGCAGGATCGATATCTCCAGAACGGGTTCCCATAATTAATCCTTCCAGTGGGGTCATACCCATACTGGTATCAACACTAATGCCATTTTTTACAGCCGTAACACTGGCACCATTTCCAAGATGACAAACAATAATTTTCATGTCTTCTCTTTTTTTGCCCAGGATTTCTGCTGTTCTCTGAGATACATAGTCATGACTGGTTCCGTGGAATCCGTAACGTCTCACTTTGTATTTTTCATAGTATTCATAAGGAATCCCATAAAGATAAGCTTTCTTAGGCATTGTCTGATGGAATGCTGTATCAAAAACACCTACCATAGGAACATTAGGCATAATTTCTTTACAGGAATTAATTCCAATTAAATTCGCTGGATTATGAAGAGGTGCAAGTTCATTACATTCTTCAATTGCATCCATAACTTCATCTGTTAGAAGGGTTGCCTGTGAGAACTTCTCTCCACCATGAACAATTCGATGGCCGACTGCGCCGATTTCATCAAGTGATTGAATGATACCATAGGTAGGATCCATTAATTTTTCTAACAGTAAAGCAACTGCCTTTGTATGGGTTGGCATATCGATCTGCTCTGTAATTTTTTCTTTCCCCATAGACTGATGTGCTATTTTACTTTCAGGAATTCCAATTCTTTCACAAATTCCTTTTGCCAGAACCTGTTCTGTTTTGCTGTCAATCAACTGGTATTTTAGGGAAGAACTCCCACAATTAATAATCAAAATATTCATGTTACTACTCCATTCTTTCTCTTTACAATTTCAGAGCAAGCTCTGAAAACTTACGACTACTTTACTAAATTCGTTTTACAACTTGTTAAATCTTAATATGCTCTACCCCAATATACCATTTTTTTCGCAGGTTTACCACAGCAGATACAATTTTCACTAATTTTTTCCTGTTCAAAAGGCATACAACGACTACTTGCTCCAGTTTCCTCTTTGATTTTTTCCTCACAGGCCTGATCTTCACACCACATCGCCTTAATAAAACCAGGTTTTTCATTGACTGTTTTCACAAACTCATCATAGGTTGCTGCCTGATAGGTATGAGAATCCCGATGCGCTTTTGCTTTGATTAACATTTCTTTTTGGATTGTCTCCAAGAGTTCCTGAACTTTTGTTTCGATTTCATCTAAGGAAATTTCTATTTTTTCTCTGGTGTCACGACGACAAATCACACATTTATTTTGTTCAATGTCCTTAGGTCCAATTTCGATACGCATAGGAATACCACGCATTTCCTGCTCTGAGAACTTCCATCCTGGGCTCTTATCACTGTCATCGATTTTCACACGAATTCCACTAAGACGATTTTTTAGTTCCTGTGCTTTTTCCAGAACGCCCTCTTTTTTCTGTTGAATTGGAATGATCATAACCTGAACAGGTGCTACTTTTGGAGGCAATACAAGCCCAGAATCATCTCCATGAACCATAATCAAACCACCAATCAGACGGGTACTCATTCCCCATGAAGTCTGATGTACATACTTTAGGGTATTATCTTTGTCTGTATACTGAATACCAAAAGCTTTTGCAAAACCATCTCCAAAGTTGTGGCTGGTTCCTGACTGCAATGCTTTTCCATCATGCATCAAAGCTTCAATGGTATAGGTAGCTTCAGCCCCTGCAAATTTTTCTTTTTCTGTTTTACGACCTTTCATAACAGGCATTGCAAGAACTTGTTCACAAAAATCTGCATATACGTTTAACATCTGTATGGTTCTTTCTTCTGCATCTTCCGCTGTGGCATGTGCTGTATGTCCTTCCTGCCACAAAAATTCTCTGGAACGAAGAAATGGTCTGGTTTCTTTTTCCCAACGAACAACGCTGCACCATTGATTATAAATCTTAGGTAAATCGCGATAAGACTCAATTTCATTTGCATAAAAGTCACAGAAAAGTGTTTCCGATGTAGGTCTCACACATAATCTTTCCTGTAAAGGATTTAAGCCTCCATGGGTTACCCAGGCAACTTCAGGTGCAAATCCCTCTACATGGTCTTTTTCTTTCTGTAAAAGACTTTCAGGAATAAACATAGGCAAATACACGTTTTCTACCCCTGTTTCCTTAAATCTGTCATCCAACTGTCTCTGAATCAATTCCCAGATCGCATACCCTGCTGGTTTGTAAACCATACAGCCTTTAACGCTAGTATAGTCAATTAATTCTGCTTTCTTTACCACATCCGTATACCACTGAGCAAAATCTGTTTCCATGGAAGTAATTGCTTCCACCATCTTTTTGTTATCTGCCATGTTAAATCCTCCCTAACTTTTTAAGCTTTCCTTTTCAAACATTGTCTAAAAAATAACAAAATAAAAGAGCCCTCTTCCCAAATAGGGACCGAAGGCTCGGCGGTACCACCCTGCTTAACACTTGTCGTGTTCAACTCAAATAACGTTAACGCCGTCATACGCTGTATTTTCATACAGGACTCCAAGATAGGTTCCAAATATTCCACACAAGTATCTCCCACCAACGATACTCTCTCTGGGGTGTTTTTACATCTGTACTATTTCTTTTCTTCGTCATTTACTATTTTCTGATTGTACTGTAATGGCTTCTTCTTTGTCAATCACTTTTCTTCTTCGATCGTGAATCTTATGATAAACTTTTTCTTAAACTCTGGTTCCATTTGAAATAGCATCTTTTCTTTCGTCTTTGGGTGTATTACTTCCAAAGACGTGGCACACAGTGCTACCTGACGAATTTGCTTTTCTACCGATAGTTTTATGCTTTCCTCCGACCCATATTTCTGATCACCCAAGATAGGAAGATTATGATGTGACATCTGTACCCGAATCTGATGATGTCTGCCTGTCTGAATATCAATCTGTGCAAGCAAACTTTGTTCTCTGCGCTCTATGATCTCATATCTTAAACTGCATTTTTTTGCATCTTTTACTTTTGAATCCACCACCCTTGAGTGATTTCCCTTTTCATCTTTACTCAAATAGTCTTCAAAAATTCCAACCTGTTCTATTTCCTTTGGATTCGTTGAAAAAAGGAGTGCTTGATAACGTTTATGTAATAGTTGTTGTTGTAATTGTGCACTTAGAAACGAAGCAGCTTCTTTGGTTTTAGCAAATACCAGCAAACCTTCAACCGGTTGATCCAGTCGATGAATTACAGCTAAATATGGATTTTTTGTGGTTTTAGCCAAATGATTTTTTAGTTCACTTTCTACATCCAAAGTTCCAAGTTGTCTGGTTTGTGTTGCGATACCTGCAGGTTTCTGGACTACTAGTAGCTCTTGATCTTCATATATAATAATTGTTTTCATCCTATATCTCCATGGGTCTTACTATCTTCCCTTTTTCATTATTATAACAGATTCTGGCAAACTAAAAAGCGAATTCCTTTCATTTAAAAAAAATGGCTTCGCAGTTAACTGCGAAGCCATTGGATTTTATACCTTAAAGCGATATCCAACACCCCAAATGGTTTCAATATATTGAGGTTTTGAAGTATCAAATTCTATTTTTTCACGAATTTTTTTAATATGCACTGTTACCGTAGCAATGTCTCCGATGGAAGCCATATCCCATATTTCACGGAACAACTCTTCTTTGGTATATACATGGTTTGGATTCTCTGCCAAAAAGGTTAATAAATCAAATTCTTTGGTGGTAAATGCTCTTTCTTCTCCATCAATATAAACTCTTCGAGCCGTCTTATCAATTCGAATTCCACGAATCTCTACCATGTCATTGGTTTTAACGTTGGTTCCAACAAGTCTGTCATAACGAGACATATGTGCCTTTACTCTGGCAACCAATTCACTGGGACTAAAAGGTTTTGTGAGATAATCATCAGCACCAAGACCCAAGCCTCTTATTTTATCGATATCATCTTTTTTTGCCGAAACCATAATAACAGGAATGTTTTTTTCTTCCCTGATTTTCTTACAAACTTCAAATCCATCCATTCCAGGTAACATCAAGTCCAAAATTACCAAATCATAATCCTGACTAAGCGCTGCCTCTAATCCTTTTGTTCCTGTATTTTCAATCGTAACTTCAAAACTATTTAACTCCAGATAATCCTTCTCTAATTCTGCGATTGCTTCTTCATCTTCAATGATCAATACTTTGCTCATGGCTTTCCACCTCTCTATACTTTCTAATTACAAAATGTAAACATGCACCTTCATTTTCCTTACTGGTAGCCCATATATAACCACCATGGTCTTCTATAATTTTCTTTACAATAGAAAGTCCTATTCCACTTCCACCCTTAGCAGAGTTTCTGGAAGCATCCGTTCGAAAAAAACGGTCAAATATATTACTCAGGTCTTTTTGGGCGATTCCTTTTCCATTATCTTCTATTTCAACTCGTATGGAATCAACTTCATCCAGAATACGGATATCGATAATACCTTTATCCTTATCCATATACTTTACACTGTTTCCAACAATATTATTAATCACTCTTTTTAGCTGTTCTGGATCTGCTATGATTTTCGTAGAAGGGTCTACCAAATTAAAATAATTTAACTCGATATTCTTGGATTCTAAATCAAGGCCTACTTCTTCCACGCAGTCTCCAAAGTAATCCGCTACATTGATTCTATGGAAATTATATGGGATACGATTGGAATCAATTCCTGAATATAGCGTCAATTCATTTATCAATCGGTCCATATCATTTGCTTTGATATATATGGTTTTAATATATTTTTCCATTTTGTCTGGTGTATCTGCTACGCCATCCATAATTCCCTCTACATACCCCTTGATACTGGTAATTGGAGTTTTTAAATCATGAGAAATATTGCTAATGAGTTCACGATTCTGTTTTTCATTACGAAAACTCTCTTCTGTGGATTCTTTTAAACGCAACCTCATATCTTCATAATTCTTAAACAAGGTTCCAAATTCGTCCTGGCTACAAGAGGTCAAATAGTAATCCAGATTTCCCTCTGCAATGTTCTGCATGGCTATATTTAATTCATGTACTGGTTTAAAAATACTTTTATTAATCCATCTTGTTAACATAATACTTGTGAAGAGTAGGATTAAAATAATGGCTACCATCATATCTGCAAGAAAAGATTTTGATATAACAGAATTGATTTTCGTAACGATAAAAATGCTTCCATTACTTCCATCCTGAAAAACAAAATCAACCTGTCGTAGCAGTTTCTGCAAATCATTATAGTAATATCCTGCATCTCGGTTAGGACAACCCTGTCCATAAGTAGGCAGCCTGTCAAAAATCACTTCTGCTGCTTCCTGATTTCCTGTATAGTAAAGTTCTTGGTTTTTCCTCACCAAAAGGTAAACATTTCCATCACCAAGTGTATTGGTAAGCTCTTCTAAAAAGGTCAAGTTTTCTAATTCACCTGTTGACTGACCAGCCTTTTCCCATAAGTTTTGGTAGATTTCCTCAGTTTTTTTATTTAGTTCATCCATCGTTTCTGCAATGATGGTGTAGTTTGCCTTGTCGATGCCATATCCCAACTGGGCATTTCTGGAAATAACAGAGCTAATAACCCAAAACGCTAACACAGTTAAAATTAAAGGCAGTAAAATAATGGTACTAAACGTAACCAACAAACGTGTTCTTAACTTCATAGCAGAACCTTTCTTTATAATCTTAAGTTCATTTTAAACACTTCTAAACGTATTATAACATATCTTGTAATTTAATCTATTAACTTCTACTATTATTTTATAAAAAAAAACTAAAAAAAACTAGAAAAAACCTAGTAAAATCCTTGACTTTATAAAATTAAAAGGTATAATCATACTAGTAATGATTACTAATTTCGAAAGGAGTACTATGAAAGAATTAAAGTATAGCCGGCAGAGAGAAGCAATAAAGGAGTTTTTAGCAACCAGAACCGACCACCCAACTGCAGATATTGTATACATGAATGTTCGAAAAGAATATCCAAACATCAGTCTTGGCACTGTATACCGCAATCTGACTCTTTTAGCTGATCAAGGTGAAATATCCAGAATTCGTGTAGGGGATGGAACGGATCGTTTTGATCCTACCACCAAGGAGCATTTTCATTTTGTTTGCAAAAATTGTGGATCTGTTATTGATTTAGATGTAGATGGTATGGATGACATGGCTCAGCAAGTGTCCCGTAATTTTAGTGGTTCCATAGATGGCCATGTAACCTATTTTTTTGGTTCCTGTAAAAACTGTATTGATATGGAAGCATTACAAAAATGTAACTCATAGAATAAAAATAAAAATCCAGCCTTGGCTGGATTTTATTTTTACCGTATTATTTTCAATACTACCAATGAAATATGCGGATAAAAGTACCAGAGTAATTGACTTTTTCTGTCATACGATATATAACTAAATTATAAAATATTTATAAAATCTAGCAACAAAAAGGAGATTCTAATGAATTCAACAGAAAAACAAACAGCTGATTCTTCCGTAAGTAATCAGTTGCTTCGAACCAACCGCTATGTAGGTACAATGATACTGGTCATGGATTTTATGCTGATACTTGGCTACCTGGTAGAACTTGCAAAAGGAGGCCGTCCAGCTTCTTACATTTTTACCTTTATTGGTATCGTTTTAGGTACATTACTCTTAAGTTTTGGTTATTACCTGTTAAACAAAACCTCTCCTTATGTAAAATATGCGATTATCTCCGGCTTTTTTATTGTGTATACCTTTGCACATTTGACTTCATCAAGACAAATTACTTTTGTCTACATTTTTCCAGTCTTAGTTTTATTTGTACTTTATTTTGACATGAAATTTATGATTTTCGCAAGTATTGTAACGGTATCAATTAATACTTTGCAAATTATTCTGGATGTAATGGCTGGCCATTCCTCTAGTGCAGAAACTACCGAATATACCATTCAGATGTTTCTGATTCTTGCATTTGCATATTCAATCTGTAAAGCAACGTCTCTTGCCACACAGTTTAACCGAGAAAAGGTTGCTCAGGTGGAGAAACAGCAGGCTCTGCAAAAAGATATCTTGGATGATGTCTTAAACATTGCAGAAACGGTAACAAAAGATGCCGATATTATGAATGTTTTAATGAAAGAACTAGAAGAAGAAATTACGATTATCGAAAAATCCGTCGAAGATATCTCCTTCGGTAACCAGACAAATACAGAGAATATTGAGCAGCAAACTCTGATGACTGAAAATATTCAATCTTCTATAGAACAAACCAAACAGATCACCGAAGACATCGTAAAAAGTGCTGAAAAATCAATGGTTGCTGTAGAAGCTGGTAAAGAATCTATTATAAGTCTGAAAGAACATTCCGCTTTAATTAATCATACCAATTTATTGGTTACAGATTCCATGAAAGATTTAATTCAAAACACAAAAGAAGTAGAGTCTATTACCGAAAAAATCTTCTCTATTTCAAACCAGACAAATCTACTTGCTTTAAATGCTTCCATCGAAAGTGCAAGAGCTGGAGAAGCTGGAAAAGGTTTTGCAGTCGTTGCAGATCAGATTCGTATTCTGGCAGAACAAACCAAAAGCCTCACCCAAAACATTTCATCTATTATGTCAACCTTAAACCAGAATGCCATCGCTGCTGGAAACTCTGTAGAGGATGTTGTAAAGGCGACTGACAAGCAAACTGAAATTATTGACAATACACAAAGTAATTTCCATGATATTGAAGATAAAATGAATTACCTAAGTGATCGCATTAAGAAAATCGATCAAAGTGTAAGCGATTTATTGGTTGCGAATAATACCATTGTAGAAAGTATTTCTAAAATTTCCGCTGTCAGTCAGGAAATCACAGCAAATACCATCGAGTCTTCTAGTTTGGTTCATGATAATCGCGAAAAAACAGCAAAAGCATATAACCTAACAAATGAAATCATGGAAACTTCAAAGCAAGTAAATAAATATCTGTAACTATATTTCAAAAAAAAAGGTTGTCCAAAAATTGGACAACCTTTTTTATAGTAATGGTAATAAATGCTGTACTAATTTTGCCGAATGGGCTGCTGCTTCTCTCTCAAACTGTTTATAATCCATATTGGCACTGCCATCCGCTTTATCTGAAATCGCACGTAATATAACAAAAGGTAGATTATTTAAAAAAGCAACCTGGGCAATGGATGCTCCTTCCATTTCTGCACAATAAGCCTGAAATTCTGTGATTAAAAATTCTTTTGTTTCATGACTGGATATAAATTGATCTCCGCTTACAATTCGTCCTAAAAATGTCTGAATGTCGGGATTCTCTTTTTCATTTACTTCTTTCGCAAGACTCATTAGTCGTTCATCTGCATGAAACTCACGTTTTGAAAAACCTGGGATTCTTCCTTTTTCATAACCAAAGGGAGTTACATCAACATCATGCTGAATACAGTCTGTTGAAATAACCAAATCTCCAATGTTTAAGTCCTGATGCAAAGCTCCTGCAATTCCGGTATTAATAATATAACTAATATCAAATAAATCGCAAAGAATCTGTGTACACACAGCAGCATTCACTTTTCCTATTCCACACTGAACGATGACAACCTCTTTATCATTTAAAGATCCAACATAAAATTTCATAGATGCTTTTTCTTTAATTTCTTCTACCTTCATGGCGGCTTTCAGTGCTTCTACTTCTAGCTCCATGGCTCCTATAATTCCAATTCTTTTCATGTTTACTTTTCCTTTTCTCTTATACTGGATATACTAATCTCTCTTCGCTGATCTGATACAATACTTCCTGTAAATATTTCTTTGCCAAATAATTAGCCATCGGCAAATTCATATCCAGATAGTTGCCACAGTCTTTTGCTGAAGCACCTGGTATTTCCCCTTTAAAATCACGGATAAATTCATATAATTCTATTAGCAAAGGTACAATATCTTTGGATGTATATTCACCATTTAAAAGCAGATAAAACCCTGTTCTGCATCCCATAGGTCCAAAATAGATAATCTTTGTTCCAAACTCCCCATGATTTCTTAAAAAAGTTGCTGCCAGATGTTCAATGGCATGCATTTCTGCTGTGTTCATCACAGGTTCCTCATTTGGTGAGGTCATTCGTAGATCAAAGGTTGTAATTACACTATGTTCCACTTGGTCTTTTCTGGATACATACACACCCGGTTGTAATTTTATATGATCGATGGTAAAACTTGCTATTTTATTCATACAGTTCTCCTTTTCATTTGCTTATTCTGTTACCAGATTTCTTTCCACACCCTCTTCAAAGGTTGTGATGTTCAGTACTACTTCTTCCATACATCTTGTTCTTGCCTCCACACTAGCCCAAGCCATGTGAGGAGTAATCAAAAGTTTTCTACTATCTTTGATGTTTCCAAGTGGATTATCCACAGCCATAGGTTCCACTCCTAAAACATCCAAACCTGCAGCTCCAATGAAATCATGTTCCAGTGCAAAGGCTAAGTCAGCATCATTCACCACTGGACCTCTGGAAACATTGATGAGAATAGCAGTTTTTTTCATTTTTTTCAAGGCATCCAGCGTAATTAGATTTCTGGTTTTGTCTGTAAGAGGACAATGGATGGATAAAATATCTGATTGTGCAAGGATTTGATCAAAGCTTACTTTTTCATATTCGCCTTGCTCCGTATTTCCACTTGGTGAAAAGTGAACAATTTTACAACCAAAAGCATCCGCCACTTTGGCTACAGCTCTTCCAATATTTCCCATACCAATGATACCCCAGGTTTTTCCATATAATTCATGATATACTTCACTGAAATTTGAAAAACCAAGTTGCTTACTATATGCTCCTGACTTTACGTACTCATCATAAAAATGAAGTTTTTCCAGTAAGTATAAAGCCAAAGCAAAGGTATGCTGACAAACTGCGGGAGTTGAATAGTTTCTTACATTTCGCACTTGAATCCCACGACTTTTTGCATAGGAAACATCGATATTATCCCAACCCGTGGCGGTTACACATAATAGTTTCATATTTGGAGCGTGTTGCAATAAGTCTTCATCAACTCTTGTTTTATTAAATATCAGTACTTCTGCATCTCGTATTGCCTCTTTACTTTGTTCTCTGCTCTGTACATCATAGGCTGTAAAATCACCAATTTTATGAAAGATGGAAATATCAATATCCATTCCCAGACTGTTTCTGTCAAGCATTACAATTTTCATCTGTCAACTCCTTGTATTTAATCTCTTTGAATCTCTTTTATTATAGAGAAAAAAAAAGATAACGTAAAGCATCCCGTTATCTTTTTTCATATATCTTATGTTTTATGATAATCTTTTCAGTAATTCTTCTCTCTGTGCTTCAAATCCTGGTTTTCCAAGTAAAGCAAACATATTTTTCTTATAGCTTTCAACACCTGGTTGATCAAAAGGATTTACGCCAAGTACGTATCCACTTACCCCACAAGCAAACTCAAAGAAGTAGAATAACTGTCCCAGGTAGAATTCATTCACTTCTGGAATGTTTACAAGTAAATTAGGAACCTGTCCATCTGTATGAGCAAGAATTGTACCATTCATAGCACTTTTATTTACAAAGTCTACGGTCTGTCCTGCGAGATAGTTTAATCCATCTAAGTCAACTGCTTCTGTTCCAATGAATAATTCTTCTCTGGATGTTTCGATGTTAATTACGGTTTCAAAAATATTTCTGCTTCCGTCCTGTATAAACTGACCCATGGAATGTAAATCTGTTGTTAAATCAACACTTGCTGGGAAAATACCTTTCTGGTCTTTTCCTTCACTTTCTCCAAATAATTGTTTCCACCATTCTGATACAAAGTGAACACTTGGTTCATAGTTTGCAAGAATTTCAATTTGTTTTCCTTTTCTCAAAAGAATATTTCTAAGCGCTGCATATTTTAAAGCATCATTGTCTTCAAATTCAGATTCTAATGCTAATGTTCTACCACTTTCAGCACCTTTCATCAATTGGTCGATATCCGCACCACTAACAGCGATTGGAAGAAGACCAACAGCTGTTAACACAGAAAAACGTCCTCCAATATCATCTGGAACTACGAATGTCTCATAACCTTCTGCTGTTGCAAGCCCTTTTAAAGAACCTCTTGCTTTATCTGTTGTTGCATAGATTCTCTTAGCTGCACCTTCTTTACCATATTTCTTTTCTGCAAGTTCTTTGAAAATACGGAAAGCAATAGCAGGTTCTGTAGTAGTTCCTGATTTTGAAATCATATTAATAGAAAAATCACGATCTCCAACTACATCCATTAAATGTTTCAAATAGGTGGAACTAATAGAATTACCTACAAAATATATTTCAGGTGTTTTACGAATTTCTTTATCAATCACGTTGTAAAAACTATGTCTTAAAAATTCAATTGCCGCTCTTGCTCCTAAATAAGAACCACCAATCCCAATAACCAGTAAAACTTCTGAATCCGATTTGATTTTTTCAGCTGATTTTTTAATTCTGTCAAATTCCTCTTTATCATAGTCAACTGGTAGATTAATCCAGCCAAGAAAATCATTTCCTGCCCCTGTTTTGGAAACTAATAAATCTTTCGCATCACATGCAAGTTTTTTAAATAATTGAACTTCCTGTTCACTAATAAAGGAAGCTGCTTTGGAATAGTCAAAGGTTACTTTATTACTCATAAATTTTTCCTCCTGAATGT
Source organism: uncultured Lachnospiraceae bacterium (assembly GCA_947630125.1). Taxonomy (GTDB): domain Bacteria; phylum Bacillota; class Clostridia; order Lachnospirales; family Lachnospiraceae; genus CANRGO01. Next base: position 20,020 of record CANRGO010000025.1, read on the forward strand.
GTGTAGCACATTTCTATACTTAATTTCATACTATAGCGTATGAGAAAAGAATACGTTTTCTCCCCCATAACCAAACCTAGTGTAACAAAGTTACATTTCTTTTTCAAGAAATTCTTTCACTCTTTTCAAGCGTAGACTCTCCTACTGCCAATAGATATTGAATATCCTTAGGGAATCTGCTATAATCCACTTCATATTCATGTGGTAACTGTTGACACAGATTGGAGTAGCAAATGAAGCGAATTGTATTAACAGGTGGAGGTTCTGCCGGACATGTGACACCAAATATTGCTCTTCTTCCCATGCTTAGAGAAGAAGGCTTTGATATTCACTATATTGGATCTTATGAGGGGATTGAAAAGAAATTAATGGAGGATTTTGACGTTCCTTATTATGGAATTTCAACAGGAAAGTTCCGACGCTATTTAGATCCCAAAAATTTTACCGATCCTTTTCGAGTTGTGAAAGGCTATCAGGAAGCCAAAAAAATTCTGAAAAACATTCAACCTGATATTATTTTTTCAAAAGGTGGTTTTGTAAGTGTTCCAGTTGTCCGAGCTGCGGCTGCACTGAAGATACCCTGCATTATTCATGAGTCAGATATGACGCCTGGACTTGCAAATCGTTTATGCATACCAGTTGCCAGTAAAGTCTGCTGTAATTTCCCTGAAACATTAAAGCTGATCCCCAAAGAAAAAGCAGTTTTAACCGGTTCTCCTATTCGGGAAGAATTACGAAGTGGTAACAAAAAGGCTGCATTAAGTCTCTGCAATCTACATACATCAAAACCCATTGTTTTGGTAATTGGCGGAAGTTTAGGTGCACAGGCAATTAACAAAGTCGTACGTAGTGCACTTCCAAAATTATTACAGGACTTTCAGATCATTCACATTTGTGGAAAAGATAAAATTGATAATCTCCTGTTAAACAAAGCAGGTTATGCTCAGTTTGAATACTTAAAAACAGAACTGAAAGATATTTTTGCTGCCGCTGATATCGTGGTTTCCAGAGCTGGTGCCAATGCAATCAGCGAATTATTAGCCTTAAGAAAACCTAATTTATTAATTCCACTTCCTGCAAGAAGCAGTCGCGGTGATCAGCTATTAAATGCTGCATCCTTTGAAGCACAGGGCTTTAGTGTTGTTATCACAGAAGAAAATCTGGATGAAGATATTTTAGTTGATAAGATTCAGGAACTTTATTTTATGCGTTTAAGTTACATTGAAAATATGGACAAAAGCAATCAAATGGATGCTATCGATACCATCGTCCGTTTAATCAAACAGGAGATTTCTACGAATTCGTAGAAATCTCCTGTTTTAAATTTGAAAGACTTAATATTCTAACAATTTCATAAGTGAACTAAGTTCTTCCTCTGTAGAAGTACCTGGTTTCCATGAGATATTTTGTTGATCATCTTCATAACGAGGAATTAGGTGAAGGTGATAATGAAACACCGTCTGACCTGCTGTGACTCCATTATTTTGTATCAGATTCAGACCATCAAAGTCTAATTTTTCCTTCATATGAATTGCTAATTGTTTTGCAAGCTGCATAGCCTTTCCTGCCAGTCTGTCTGGTAAATCGTAAAAGTCAGCATAGTGTTCTTTGGGAAGTATTAAAACATGTCCTTTCGTTGCGGGACTTACATCCAGAATTACTTTGAAATCTCCATCTTCATAAATTGATTTTGTAGGTATTTCTCCATTTGCCAGTTTACAAAAAATACAAGTATGTTCTTTCATCTTCTCTGCCACCTTTCTAATTCATAAAGAGAAAAAGCTGATCCAGGGTTCTCAAAATTTTAAAATCACCCTTCATCTTCATGTCACCACCCATAAAAGCTCTCTGAAATGTCATTCTTCCTGCAATGATTTCGTCCAGAATCTCTGGAGTCATTTGAATCTCTACATCAAAGTGATCTATCTGACCATAATATACTTTCAATTCTGCTCCTTGAATTTCCAACACCATGGCTTTTTTACGATCTTTTATTAAGAACTTATAAATCGCACGGAAGCCTGCCTGTGGTTTAAAATGTTCTTCAAAATCTTTGATATATGGGATGGCTTCATCTGCTTCTTTTCCACTTAACATTTCTTTGAAGAAGCTGCTAAGTTCCAGTATATCTTCTTTTTGCTTTTGAATATAGGTATCATCTGAGGCATATTGGGATAACTGCTCTGATTCCTGAGGTGTTAAATCCATATTTTTAGAAATGGCTACCATTTGCTTTACTGCCTGGTTACTTGCTGGCAGGCTTGCTACACGCTGGTTAATGGTACGATACATATTTTCTGCCTTTTTTTCTATAATCGAAACCAATTCTTTATTACTTTCTAACATCTGTGTATCTGCGATAAACCCACATAAGCCACTACAGGGCATTCCGCCAAGTATTTCCCAGGCAACAGAAAGATTTAACTTCCCTTCTCGCTCTCCGTATGTGGTTGACATAACGACAGGGGACATATAAATCTGACTTATTTTTTCCTTATCACCATATAACCAACAGGCATCTAAAAACTGTTGCATGAATCCACCGATTCCATACCACTCAACCGTTGTTGCAAGAATAATCCCATCAGCCGTATTCAATGTTTTGGGAAGGGTTGTAATGCTGTTTTTTAATTCTACAAGATTAAAACGCTCCACAATAACATTTAACTCTTCCAGAACTGCTTGCATTTTATTCACAACAAATAACGTGGGGTCATCCATCAGACCTCTTCCGCCATAATAAATATTGATTTTCATTTCCTAACCATACCTTTCCCCATTTTTAAAAGATAAAAAAGTCCTGTCGCAAGAAAACCAGTCAGTAAACCTCCAATATGCGCTGCATTATCAATATTGGAGGATGTAAATCCACTGTAAATCGAAAATAGAATCACAATACTAATACGAGATAGAGAAATATGCTCTAAACGTCCTTTATGGGCAAGCACTAAGACTAAAAGAATACCCAGTAATCCGAAAATACTTCCACTTGCGCCCACTGATCCAGATGCTTCGATTAAAAATCCCTGATAAACAAGCGAAAGAATACCTCCACCGATACCGGAAATTAAATACAACAAGAGATACAAATAATGCCCAATCTGATCTTCCAGCATATTTCCTAAAAATAATAAAATCATCATATTATTGATTAAATGCTGAGAACCTGCATGTAAAAACAGGGATGTGAATAAGCGAAAATATTCTCCCTGTATGACTACTTCCTGAAATCTTAACATGTACTTATTATACAACAGGTCTCCAGTAAATGTACATATGATAAATATTAGTACATTTAGTGTAACCAGAGAAATATTCACAAAGGGGATAGGCTTTTTCGGAGTATTTACTACCTCTGTAACTTCTTCTGAAACCAGCCACTGTTCTGTGTTTGAAAGAAACTGCTGCAAGGCTGCTTTCATACCATAAAAATCTTCTACACCTTGAGCACTGAGTAGATCTTTGCTTTCTTTTGATACGATCCAGCAAAAACGATCATCATCTTTCAAGTCTTTCGCCTTAGTTAAATCCGAGGCCAGTATCAGGGATAAGATATGAATCTGAGGGATGTTCTTTTCTTCAAAAAATTGATAAATTTTTCCTTTAATACTATCAAACTGATCTCTTGCAATATAGAGATCTTTCTTATAGTCAACTACATGAATCACATTAACATATTGATTTTCTATGTGAAAATAAAATGAAAATTCAGGTAGGCTGGAATGAATTTCTATAAAACCTTTTGCTTTTAAAAAATTGGCTAATTCCTGTTTCATAAACGCTTCCCTTCTTCCTTTTCAATATGGTAAAAGGGTATCACGGATTGATTTAGGTGTCAACGAATGACCACTGCTTACTCATCCTCCTCAAGGATTAAATATAGATAGGGCTGCCTCTTAAGAAACCAGTAGAAAAACAGGATCAGAGCAAATATGGATATCTCAAATAGAAAGGCATAATATGTGAGAAACGGAAGACTAATGATAGCAATTAGGATCATAACGATGATGATTGCTTTCAAATAAGATGTAGGGTTTTCCACTTTTACATCCTCTTTCTCTTCCACAACTACTTGACACTCTTCTTTTATTTCTTCCTCTACAACTAGTTTCTCCTTCTCACAACTCTGTAAAATATATTGCAAGAAGGAAGACCAGGTAAAGTTTTCCTGCTGCGCGTACTCATAAAAGGCATAAGCCAATTCAACCGCTGGTTCATCCTCATAATCAATGATTTCTAGTAAAAACTCGGCAAACTGCTCCAATTCCTTCTGCCTGTTACCTATATGTTCTGGATAAGGTACCAAAGCAATTACAAATTCACGAATGTCCAAATAAATAAATTCAGGATCCAAAATCAGACACTCTTCCTCCAATAGGTGTTCATGACAGCGATTATAAATATCTCGCACTTGTAAAAAGAGATTTTTCAGTTTTGAACATGACAATTTTTTATGTTCGTAAAGTCTCTTCAAATTGTTTTTTCCACTGATTTCATAATAATAATAACTTTCTCTTTCATCATTCCCTATTTTACATGTTAAGAGACCTGGTACGATACCCTGGGTAATCATTTTTATTTGAAAATTATCTTCTCTTATTTCTTTTTGTTTTGGAAGAATCATATAACTGTTCACAAAATCCCTTTTATATTCTGGTTTCATAATCCCATTCCTTTCCATAACCGAATGAAGTCTTGTGCTCTTCTTCTCTCCATGGTTTCCTTAGCATGAATCTGAAATGCATTATCTTTCATAACCGAATTCATCAGATTTCCAAATGGAAAAAGCATGTCAGCACGTATTTCAAGCGTAACTGTAAGTAAGCTAACTTCAATATCCCACTCCAGTTCATCAACCGCAATCAGTTGATGTTCAAAAAATTGTGCAAGTTCCTGTTCAATTTTTTCAGCCATTTCTTCGTTATCGTCAATCCCAGTATTTACAACTCGAAGTAAAGCAAGATATCCGCACTGAGAAATCACCACAGAATTGTATATATAAAAGCTTGTATACATACATAGTAGTTGCATAAATAATAGTATGGGCATCAGAAATGCGGCTTCGATTGTTACACTCCCTTTTAACTTCTTGTCTTGAAATCGATTCAATATCTCCACTCCCATTCTTCAACTATAACAAGTGACTATACTACTAAAATAAACTCCCACATATTTCAATTAGAAAATACGCAATAGCCAAAAAAGGAATGTATGCTATTGTCTGGCCCTCTACAAAAATCTTATGTTTACTGTCCAGTGATTTCATTTTCCACTTTTGATACCTGATTTTACAAATTTTTGTAATTGTAAACAAAAATAAGAAAAAGAAACTGAACCAAATAATGACAACAATTTGCTGAATACCGCTACTTATTCCTGTAATCAAAATTGTAATCCCATCCCCATATCCAATTTTCTCTTTTGTAGCAAAACTAATGACTAAAAAAATGAAACCTAGCACAATCACAAACAACGTATTTTGTGAAAAAATTTCACCCTTAAACATTTGATTTATAATTACCCAAAATCCATATAGAAATAAAAGCCATACGGGTACTTTTTTGAATTTATAATCATAGACACTTAAAATTCCTAACCAGACTATTATCATATTAATGTTCCCGACAACCTTTACACTCTGTTCTAGTTCCCACATCCTTTTTCTCCACAACCTGTATGGTTCTTTTAATTGCGATACAATCTAATGACTTATGATATGCTGTTCCATAATCTGTATAGTAGAAATTCCAAAGAGCTATTTCTTTCTGACATTCCCTGCATGGTTGATACTTTTCTCCACTTTTATTTCTTAAGCCTTGTATTTCAAAGGGCCTGCAAGATTGAACAGAAAGATCAAGATACTTACAATCCACATGAAGATGATACACACTTCCGTATGGTGTTATATAAACTCTCTCCTGTTCTTTATTTAATTGAATTTGAAATCCTTTCCACACATGTATTCGACATCGGGAAATTAACCTGAAATTTTCATAAGAAGCCATAGAGAAGGGAGCAGCGATTTCATAGGTTGCGATTAGATCCACATTATCTTCATCCTGAAGCAGCGATCTTAGAAAGCTAATACCTCTTCCCCCCATAACAATCATGGAGTGATTTCGTTTATCCATATTGAGATCCTTTAGGAGGCTAGACCTTACGTATGCATAGGTAAAGAAGGATGTTGGTATATCTAACGGTAACTCTTTCTCTGTTATATCGATGTATCGATATGCCGCGATGCTTCTTGCCTTTTGATGCAGCTTGCTTTGTATCTCGCTTTCTGTTTTCATCGCTATCATTAGGGAAAGAATATTCATCGTAACCATAAAGAACAAAGGAAGAAGCAATGCGCATTCTATGGTGAAAGAAGCTTTGAAGAAGGTAGTAAAAGACATCCTCTTACCCTTTGAATTAAGTTTACATTCATGAGTTTTTTGAGAGTAAGGACGTGCCTGGAGAGAAGTTGTCATTTTTTTGTTGTTTGGTTTATAGTTTCGATTCGCCAGATAAAAGGACATCTTTTACTACCTCCTCCAGAAATATTTCGTTAATCATATTGAATCGTTCTCATAATATGAAACCGATCTCCAAATCTGCTTTGTACATGAACTTCTGCATCAAAGTTCTCATAACAATGATCCAAACGAAAAAATTCATTTCCTTTTCCTTGCCTAATATCCATTTCAATTAAGTCCATCATAGAAAAAACTTTATCGTTTTGGGCCTTGGCAAATAATAAAATTCTCAAATATGTTTCATAATCAAAATAATTGATGTTTTCCGTAGAGGCTTTGGTTTTTTCAGCCTGCTTGTTATCATTTTCTTTGGTAAATAAGTCTTTTATATTTGAGAAAAAAAGTAATTCAGCCAAATCCAATTGCCAGGTATCTTCTGTTTTAAAAAAGATAACTTTTTCTCCCTGCATAAGGCCCTTCATATCTTCAATGCTTTCACCATATGACCAGACAAAAAGAAAGATATTCTTAAACACATCCTTTAATTGAGGTGCACCTATCAAAGCACTAAGCAATCCTGCAATTTGATCAATAAAAGTTTCTTTCTTTTCATCTGTATGTAAGTATAGAAAGTTTGCTCCCTCCCGGATCAAAAAAATCTTCCAGATAGTTTGTTCCAGATTCTCATAGTCCGACTCGCTTCCATGTAACAGATATTCAATTTGATACCGTAAATAGGTAGATTCCTTTGGATGAATATAGTTTCCAAAATACTCCATACAGTACTCTACTAAAAGCAAATGATCCATCATAGAATCTTCTTTCTGAATTTCAGAATTCTCATCTCCTTTATTCAATTCTCTTCCAGAAGGGTATTGATCTTTTACAACCATTTTGGATGAAAAATTTACATTTCCTTTAAAAATCTGCTCCATTAGTGAAAACATTCTTTTTTCAATGATCTGATTGGTTTGTAAATATACCTGTGTCTCCAAATTATCTTCTTGTTGATTTTGTGTTTTGCCAGTTGCTTTTTGGGTTTTTTCAAATTCTACCAAAAAATCTGTTACCCTATCTTCACCCTCCTTACTTCTTTCTACTATTTTTAGTTTCTTTGGAAGGGTTTCTAAAAAGGGGAGTCCCGTTTTTTGCTTCATTACCCAAATTGCCTGTTGTTTTATAGAATTTCCATTATGATCTGTCGCCAAAGTTCGGTTCGTTATAAGAATATCCTCAATACTTAATCCATAAAAATCACTGGTATATAGAAAATACTGGTTTTTCTCTGGCTGTAAATTATACAACATATACTCCTTTATCTTTCTTTCTAAGTCAATCGCATTATGTTGTTTGTTACCATAAGATCCATCTATGTACAACAAATCAAACTGTCGAAAAAGTTCCTGATGATAACCTGCAATCATTGACTGAATACCACAATCCATGGCAATTTCAATTCTGGTTTTCATGGATCTGGTGCGTACTGCCTGAAGCATAAAAAGAAGAAATGTAAGAAACACAAGCATAAATAAGGTCACATAAATCGTTATGGATCCCTTCAATTTCTCATTTAGGAATTCCATCAGATAGCTCCTGTTTTTGTAGTGATTTTGGAAAAAACATCCTGAATCACAGCTGTAATCTGGGATTTAAAAAATATAACCAATCCAATCAATACCACAATAATCAAAATAACCTCTACGGTCCCCATACCTCTTTGATCTGTTTTCCAAAGATAAGCGTTTTTCCATATATAAAATTTAACCTTGTTCAACCATTTCATACGATTCCTCCAATCATGATTTCTGTTATAGGGAAAAATTCATAAACGCTGGTATCATAATCATTGCCATTAAGACCATTAACAGCAACATCATAGGTAACAGTAATTTTGTAGATGCTTCTTCCCCAAGTTTTTTTGCTCTTCTTTTTCGTTCTTCAAATATAGCTTCTGCTTCTTCATTTAATCGATCCAAAATATCTTTTGTACCATTTTTTTCGTTTTGTATTAATAGGCTGGATAGTTTTAAATAGTTCGAATCTTTACTTCGCTTACCGAAAGACTGGATCGTTTCTGATAGTGCCACTCCTGCCTCCAATTCACGTACTAATAAACGCAGAGTATCTCCTAATGCCATTGATTTATTATGATATTCTTCACATAAGCGAATTAAGGTTGCTCTGAGCGTAAGTCCTGCAGTTAAATATAAACATAACTTACTAACAAACTGGGGATACTCATGCAAAAGTTCTTCCTTACGTTTTTTTTGCATTTTTCTTTGATCTTGCACTTTCAAAAATCCCACTGTAAGTGTAAGAAAAATGGTTGCAACAAGACAAAGAGGACCATAGTAACTTGTTTTTCGATACCAATGAATCTTCTCCTTACCAAAGGTATTTGGTAAGAAAATGCTTTGTTCATTGGGATTTTCTTCTTCATTTTTTTGTGTCTCTTTTTCTATCAGTTCCTGTATTTGTTCTTCTAATGATTTCTCAACTGCTTTCACATGAACCGTGACCTCATGAAGCCACTCGTAATTTTCATAGCGAATCTTACATTGAATGTTTACCAAATTTACCTGTTGATTTTCTAGTTTTCCAAGCGAGCCATCGTAAGCTATTACTTGATAATCGCTACTTTGCCATTCCAATTGAAATGGGTAAGGCTCAATTTTATCTAAAAACTGTAAATCAGAAGTAACTTCATCAAAAGAAGAATTCTCCTGCAGCATATTTTTATCTAACACTGGCAAAAACGTTTGTAGCAAGGTTTCTATTTCAGACGAAGTATAGATACGCTCCTTCACGATAAGGTCCACTTCGCCAAGGAACACATCTCCTACTGTATACATCAGTTCCTGAAGGTAGTTGCCTTGGCCTCCCTCATTTCTCTGTAGTTTTGTTATCTCCTCATTTTTATTAAATTCATAAAGCGAAACCAGAAAGCAAACAAAAATTCCTACAAATAAAACCATAAGTTTCAGACTTCTTTGTTCAATTGCTATTTGCTGTTGTAGTTGTTTTTTTGTTTTAAAAGGATAAAAATCTTTCAGTTCTTCTATTTTATTTGTAACTCTATATCCTTCTTTTTTGGGGGGGAAATGCGGATGCAAAAAAATACTTAATTTTAAAAATAACGTTTGTAAAGAACTGGTTTTTTCATAGTCTTTCGTTTCTATTTTCCTAGATGCAACGATAAGAATTAAATATATTAGAAGAATCGTGAGATATACATAAACCATAGAGCACTCCTTAAACCGGAATATTCAAAATCTTTTTACCAATATAATAAGCAAATATATAAATCAGAAGGCAGATGCTCATAATCAGAATTCCTATTGGATTAAAATACAAAACCTGAAAATACCCTGGACTTGTAACACTTAAATACAAAATGATAAACGCTGGAATAATTGTCATCAATTTCAATTCATATGCTCTTGCACTAATCAAAATTTGAATTCTCACTTGAGGTATTTTTAGGGATTTAATAACTGTTATATCTTGTTATAAAAATCTCGTCAAACC
>CANRGO010000026.1 GCA_947630125.1 uncultured Lachnospiraceae bacterium
AAAAACCCTCGCAAAGTGCGTAAATTCAAGGATTTCTACATATTCACCCTTTGTAGACAACAGACGGTCTCCACATGTACCGTATGTCCAAACTGATCCACTGGTGTCACTTCACAAAGTTCATACCCACCATCGCACAGGATTCTTAAATCTCTTGCCAGGGTTGCGGAATCGCAGCTTACGTAGACGATGCGTTTAGGTTTCATAGTCAGCATGGTTTGAAGCGTTACTTCATCGCAGCCTTTTCTTGGAGGGTCAACCACGATCACATCCGCATAGACTCCATGTTTCTCGTATTGTTCTGGCAGCACTTCTTCTGCTTTTCCAACGTAGAATTCAGCATTTGTTATATGATTGATTTTGGCATTTTCTTTGGCATCTTCAATTGCCTGAGGTACGATTTCCACTCCATATACCTGTTTTGCTTTTTGGGCCAGAAATAAGGAAATGGTTCCAATTCCACAATACAAATCCCAGACGGTTTCCTGTCCACTTAAGTTGGCATATTCAAGGGCCAAAGAATATAGCTTTTCTGTCTGAACGGGATTTACCTGATAAAAAGATAGCGGAGAAATCTTAAATTCAACACTACCAATAAAGTCGCGGATACTCTCTGATCCCCAGATGGTTTTGATGGTATCCCCCATAATAACATTGGTTTTTTCACGATTGATACTATAGGAAATGCTGGTCATTCCAGGAACTGTTTGCAAACGCTCAATTAATTTTTCCTGCTTTGGAAGGCTGCCCCCATTGATTACAAGACACACCATCAACTCACCTGTTGCAAAGCCTTTACGAATTAAGGCATGACGAACCAGCCCTTGATGAGTTTCTTCCTGGTAGGGCTTGATTTGTTCGGTATTCATATAATCTAAAATATGTTCTAAAATCACTTGATTCTCAGGAACACCCAGAATACAATCGGTATTTGGTATAATGGAGTGGGTTCTTCCTGCATAAAAGCCGGTCACAATACGACCTTCTTTATCCAGGCCAAACGGAAACTGAGCCTTATTGCGATAATGAAAAGGCTCTTCCATGCCAATGATTGGGTTCATGACCTGCTTTATTTCCCGCTCCAAAAAACCACCGATGCGAAGCAGGTGGTTTTTGACTTTATTTTCTTTATAAGTTAGTTGGGCTTCATAAGAAAGAGCCTGAATCTGACAGCCTCCACATTGTTTATGACAACCACAGGGTGGCTGGATTCGATCCTTGGAAGGCTCTAGAATCTTGATGAGTCTGGCATAGGCATAGTTCTTTTTTGCCTTCATTACTTTTGCTTCAATGACATCTCCCGGAAGAGCATCTTTCACAAAAAATGGATAGCCATCAAGTTTTCCAATGCCCTCTCCATCAGACCCCAGATCTTCTATGGTAAGAGTTACCATCATATCTTTCTTATATTCCTGAATTATTTCTTTCATCGTTCATCCTTTGTTTGTTTAAAAATCCACTTTACTAACTCTTAAGTTCGATTCAAAAAAGCGGTTGTATCCAAGCCAGCCGGTATCTGCTGTCTGGCTTAAAATTTCTGTGAAGGTCTGCATTTTAGCATCGGTATTGTCTGCAAAATTAAGAGCTACTGCTTCTAAAATTGCTGGCTTTTTGGGAGAACCATATTCCAATTCGCCATGATGTGAAATAATGCAATGCTTTAATTGAGCCGCAAGTGCTTTTGGAAAGCCATCGATATCACGAATCTTTTCTCCCACCATTTCAGAACCAATGATAATATGACCTAGTAACTGGCCATCATCGGTGTAATCATTTTCTGGAAAAAGAGATAATTCCTTTGTTTTTCCAATATCATGGCACATGGCTGCGGAAAGAAGCAAATCACGTTTTAACATGGGATAGGTTTTGCAATAGTATTCACACAGTTTCACAACACTTAAGGTATGCTCTAACAAACCACCAACAAAACCATGGTGTACCGCTTTTGCTGCCGATGAAGTACGAAATGCCTTTGCGAAAGCCTGATCTTCTATAAAAATCGCTTCCATCAAACGTCTCAGATAAGAATTATCCAGGCTTCTGATAATCTGGCTTAATTCCTGATACATCTCATCTATATTTTTTGTGCTGACAGGAAGATAATCGGCTGGATTATATTCCCCTTCCTGACAGAGCCTTGTTCTTTTTACATTTACCTGCAGAGCACCTTGAAAATTCGTAACCTCACCATAGATTTCTACATAGTCTAAGGCGTCAAATTCACCAATTCCTGCACTGTTTGGTTCCCAGATTTTTGCATCCAGAGTTCCTGTTTTATCCTGTAACATTACATTTTCATATTGTTTTCCATTTTTTGTTACTGCTGACTGTCTCTGTTTAATCAGATAAATGTCAAATACTCTGTCGCCATCACGATAATCCTTAATATACTTCACTACTTCTTCCTCTTTTCTAAGTTTAAAAAAACTGTCCTAATACTACATCAAAACTCATAGGAACATAATCTTCCCCATTTAGTCTCATAATTGTAATTCTTACGGTGTCCGATACATTGTACTTTTCAAGTGTGGTTGCCAAATTTACAAATTTATCAATGGCTTCTTTTCCAATGGATGTAATCACATCCCCTGCCTGAATTCCAGCGTTCATCGCTGGTGAATCCAGTTCAATTTCAGTTACAAATGCGCCAAATGGAACATTTAAATCCTGATTTGCTTCTACACTTACATCCATACCTTTCACACCAAGATACGGCATATCTTCCTGATTGGACATTTTTTCAATGGTATTTTTTAAATCTGATATGGAGTAGGCTCGAATTAAATTTCCCATCTTATCATTATGAAATTCTGTGGTTATAACTCCAAGAATTTGTCCGCTTAAGTTCACAATAAAACCACCTGAGTCAGCCGTACCCAACATATCTGTGCTGAAATAACGATAGTTGATATCGGATTTATATTCTACGTTATTAATAGAAGTAACCATTCCATAAATCAGGGATTCACTACTTCCCAGTGGTCTTCCAACTGCAATCACGGGGCTTGCTAGCACGCTGCTTAAATTGGAGTTTCCAAGACTGGGAATTGCTATTTTTTCAATCAAGCCGTTTCCTGTACTGGAAACCGGAACTGCTATCACTGCCAAAGAAGTATTGGGATCTTTTTTAATCAAGCTTGCTTCAGTCGTATTCCCGTCCACAAAACGAACTTGTATGGTATCTACCTTTTCAATGACTTTAGATTCTACCAGAATAAAAAGACTCTGTCCATTATTGGCTACAATCAGGCCACTGCTTTGGTTCTTATTGGTATAGGCATTATCAAACCAATCCACATCATTGCTCACTCCGGATACCGTCACAAGACTCTTCTGTAAATCCAGATAAACTTTATACATTTTTGTGTAGAGTGCCTGGTAATCTGTTATCTCTAACTGAATATTCTGAACCACCTGAACGGTTTGAGAAATCACTTCTTCTGGTTTTTCTATTTCATCCTCTGTCAAAAGGTCCTGTGGCAGAGTTTCTTCAATTACTTCAGGAAACTCCACCTTTGGTGGTGCTTCTTCCGGATTCACCCAATTGTTAATAATCGGTTCCAATAAGAAAAATGAAACGACCGCAACCAGGGCAAAAATTACCGCCATAAATGCACTCACTAAGGTTCTTCTAACAAAACGTCTCTTATTCAATGGCCGATTCCGAATTTTTTCTTTGATGAACTCCTCTTTTTTCTTGTTTTTATCTTCCTGCATGTTTTATCGATCTCCTGTGTATACCAAACTGGGTTAAAAACTGCCTGCATTGACGATTTTTCAGTACTTATAAGTATATCCGATACCACTCTACTTGTAAAGAAAACTACCCTATGATAAAATGAATTTCAGAGTATCACAACATCATCAAAACCTTAAAAAGGCTAGTTTATCTAGACATCACATATAAGAAAAGAGTTATGAAATCATGAATGAAAAAGTTTTACGTAAATTAGAATATCACAAAATTATGGAACAGTTAGAAAAACAGGCTTCCTCTGAACCTGGTAAGGAGCGTTGTCGCTCTTTATTACCCATGACTGATCTTGAAGCAATTGAAGAAGCCCAGACACACACTTCCCATGGTTTAAGCCGACTTTTTAAAAAGAGTCGTATTTATTTTAGTGGCAATACCAAATTAAAAGGACTTCTAAGAAGTCTTGAAATCGGCAGTATTTTGTCGTCTCAGGAATTGTTAAAAATCGCGGATTCCTTAGAATGTGCCGATCGAATTAAAACCTATGGAAGACCAGAACGGGCAGAAGAACCCGAAGATTCTCTGAGTCCTTTTTTTCATGGACTCAGTCCTTTGACACCGATTCTTTCTGAAATCAGACGCTGTATTATCTCAGAAGAAGAAATAAGTGATGACGCAAGTGTCACATTAAAGCACATCCGCAGATCCATGGCTCTGACCAAGGATAAAATTCATTCTCAACTTACCTCCATGGTTAGTGGTTCTTATCGAACCATGTTACAGGATCCTGTGGTAACCATGCGTAACAATCGCTATTGTATCCCGGTAAAATCTGAATACAAAAATCAGGTGGGCGGTCTTGTTCATGATCAGTCCTCCAGCGGAAGTACATTTTTTATAGAACCTGCTGCTGTTGTTGCACTAAACAATGAATTAAAGGAACTGGAAATCAAAGAGCACGCAGAAATTGAAGTGATTCTTTCCACCTTAAGTGCCATGGTTTCCAATCACCTGGAAGAACTGACCGTCAACGAAGAAACCCTGACCTCTTTGGATTTTATTTTTGCAAAATCCTCACTGGCTATGGAGCAAAATGCCACACTTCCTATTTTCAACAAGGATCATTATATTCAGATTCGTCAGGGAAGACATCCATTACTTGATAAAAAAACAGCGGTTCCCATCGATATTCATCTGGGAAAAGACTTTGATTTGTTAATCGTAACAGGTCCAAATACAGGTGGTAAAACAGTTTCCTTAAAAACTGTGGGGCTGTTTACTTTAATGGGACAGGCAGGACTTCATATACCAGCCTTGGACCGTTCCCAACTTTCCATTTTTACAGAAGTTTATGCTGACATTGGAGATGAGCAAAGCATTGAGCAGTCTCTTAGTACTTTTTCCTCTCATATGACCAATACGGTTTCCATCCTAAAGCATGCGGATGAGAATTCCCTCTGTCTCTTTGATGAATTGGGTGCAGGAACTGATCCTACAGAAGGCGCCGCTCTTGCCATTGCCATCCTGACCTATCTTCATGACCGGGGAATCCGAACGATGGCCACTACCCATTATAGTGAATTGAAAATATTTGCACTTTCCACTCCCTTTGTGGAAAATGCCTGTTGTGAATTTGATGTTGCTTCACTGCGGCCTACCTACCGTTTGCTCATTGGTGTTCCTGGAAAAAGCAATGCTTTTGCTATTTCATCCAAATTAGGCTTGTCTGATGAAATCATCGAACTGGCAAAAGAACACATCAGTGCAGAAAGTGAATCTTTTGAAGATGTAATCACCACCTTGGAAAATAATCGTAAAATTATCGAACAGGAAAAACTGGAAATTGAAACTTATAAAAAAGAACTGGAAAACTTAAAATCAGAATTCAAACAAAAACAGGAAAAATTAGAACAGGCGAAAGAAAAAATCCTTCGTGAAGCAAATGAAAAAGCTCGAGATATTCTACTAGATGCAAAAGAAGTAGCAGATAAAACCATTCGTGATTTACAAAAATACGGTGGTGAAATTTCCATGAAAGAGTTGGAATCAAACCGAGAGAAGGTTCGCAATAAAATTTCTGAGAAAAATGAGAAACTATCCTTAAAATCTTCTCAGCCTGCAAAAAAACAGCTGGACCCTGCGAAACTGAAGCTGGGAGATTCTGTAAAGGTTCTATCTCTTGGATTAAAAGGTAGTGTCAGTAGTTTACCTGACAAAAAGGGGAATCTTTTTGTGCAATGTGGCATCATTCGTTCCTCTGTACAGGTGAGTGATCTGGCTTATGCAGAAGATCCTGATATTACTGCTACTTTTCGAAAGGTTAGTACTGGAAATTCCAAACTGTCAAAGGCTTCTACCATTTCCATGGAGCTAAATTTACTTGGAAAAACAGTGGACGAAGCACTTTCACAAATGGATAAATATTTGGATGATGCTTATTTATCTCATCTAAAAACCGTACGTATCGTTCATGGAAAAGGAACTGGTGCCTTACGAGGTGCCATTCATAACCAGTTGAAAAAAGCTTCCTACGTAAAATCCTTCCGTTTGGGAGAGTTTGGCGAAGGAGACGCTGGTGTTACCATTGTAGAATTTAAATAAGCAGTCAGAATGAACCAGATAAGGTTCACAAGAAAGGAAGTCTATGGTAAGCAAGCAAAAAATCTTAATCGTCGACGACGACAATAATATTGCAGAATTAATAAGTTTATACTTAACCAAAGAATGCTTTGAAACCCAGATAGAAAACGACGGGGAAAGTGCACTTACAGCCTTTGAATCCTTTCAGCCAAACTTAATACTGTTGGATCTTATGCTTCCAGGTATGGATGGTTATCAGGTTTGCAGAGAAATCAGAGGTAAGAGCACCACTCCAATTATTATGCTTTCTGCCAAAGGGGAAATATTTGATAAAGTATTAGGCTTAGAGTTAGGCGCTGATGATTATATCGAAAAACCATTTGATTCCAAAGAGTTGGTTGCCAGAGTGAAGGCTGTGCTACGTCGTTATAAGCCTGTGGCGGCTCCGACCGTGGATGTGGATGGGAAATATGTGGAGTATCCAGATCTGATTGTAAATCGTACCAACTACTCCGTTACCTATATGGGAGCTACTGTTGATATGCCTCCAAAAGAATTGGAATTACTATATTTTCTAGCTGCATCTCCAAACCATGTATTTACAAGGGAACAGTTATTGGATCAAATCTGGGGCTATGAATATATTGGCGATACACGTACCGTAGATGTGCATATCAAGCGTCTTCGGGAAAAAATCAAGGACCATCGTTCCTGGAAAATTTCTACCATCTGGGGTATTGGATATAAATTCGAAGTAAAGGGATAAACCCATGAAAAAAACCTTGTATTTAAAATTTTTATTAGCCTATTTGATCTTTGCTTTTTTTGGCTTTCTGGTAGTTGCAACCTTTACTTCCAGTATGTTAACGGAGCATTTAACCAGAGATAAGGCAAATAAATTATATCGGGAGGCAAATCTCATTGCCACAACCTTTGCCTCCGATTTGTATAACAATCAAATGACCCTGGAAGCTATGAAAACTCAGATTGATGCCTTGGATACGTTTTTACAATCCTCCATCTGGATTATCAATCCTTCTGGTCGTGTAATTTTAGATTCCAACTCTCCTTTGGATATTAACAGTGAAGTTATGGTCGATAATTTTGACCCCACTGTAACAGAAGGTTCCTTTTACACCACGGGAGATTTTTTTGGTATGTTTACAGAAGAAGTTCTCAGCGTTTTCTCACCCATAACCAACAATTACAAAGTGATGGGTTATGTGGTGATTTTAACCCCTACTTCCACTATTTTGGAGGAGTGTAAAAGCCTTTTAAACATCTCTTATATTACGTTGATTATTTTATTTGTGCTTTCCCTGATTATTCTTGTATTCTTTACAGAGATTGTTTATATACCATTAAAGAAAATTACTACCGCTACTGAGCAATATGCCAATGGAAATATGCACTATGATCTGCAGGTAGAAAGTGACGATGAGATGGGTTATCTGGCTGCTTCCCTGGCTTTTATGGCTAGTGAAATCGCAAGAGCAGAAGACTCTCAAAAGAAACTGGTAGCCAATGTTTCTCATGACTTTCGTTCTCCTTTGACTTCCATCAAAGGATATTTAGAAGCTTTACTAGATGGAACTATCCCACCTGAAAAATATGAAAAATATCTGACAATCGTATTAAATGAAACCGATCGTTTAACGAAGCTGACCAACAGCTTACTTACCTTAAACAATCTGAATATCAAAGGCATGCAGCTGGAAAGAACAGACTTTGACATTAATCAGGTGATTCGCAATACCTCTGCTTCTTTTGAAGGAACCTGCCGTAAGAAATCCATTATGATCGAGCTTGTATTAACAGGAGAAAGCAATCTTGTGAATGCCGATTTGTCAAAAATTCAGCAAGTACTTTATAACCTATTAGATAATGCAATCAAATTTAGCTTTCCAAACTCTTCTATCAAAATTTCAACCACAGAAAAGCACAACAAAATTTTTGTTTCTGTAAAAGACAGTGGTATTGGAATTCCAAAAGAAAGTTTGAAGATGATTTGGGAACGTTTTTACAAAACAGACCTCTCCCGAGGAAAAGATAAAAAAGGAACTGGCCTTGGCCTTTCTATCACCAAAGAAATTATCAACTCCCATGGTGAATTGATCAATGTAATCAGTACCGAAGGTATTGGAACCGAGTTTATTTTCTCCATTCAGAAGTCAGATTTAGACGAGGAAGATTAAGCCAAAAAAACACATGACTTGCTTTTTCAAATATTCTATGATAAACTCTCACACAAGTGAATAAAGAAACATAAGATTTCAGGTGTCAGTGTAAAAGCTGGTGAAAAGGGAAACAGGTGAAAGTCCTGTACGATCTCGTCGCTGTAAGAGGGAGTTTTTATCTAATGTGTTGCATCCACATCAAGTCACGAAGGCATATGCTTTTGGAAGACAGATAAGAACTATGAACTCAAGTCAGAAGACCTGCCTGTTATTTTGTACATCTTACCACGAGGAATTGGTAACGTACGGAAGCTTCCTGTTTGGCTTGAAAATAGATATCTGTATTTTCAACCTAATTTTGTGACCGCTTTTTAGACTTACCAGTCCTTTTGAAGGGTAACTTATATGTTGCCACAAAAGGGCTATTTTTATGCACGCGTACAGCGAAATGGAGGAATTTATGAAGAAAACAAACAACAAAAATCGCATTTTAACCACATGGCTTTTAAGCCTAACCCTTGTATTCACTTTGATGCTAAGTGGATGTCAAAACAAAGAGGTTGCTGAAGATACAACTGCTGCAACTACTGAAACTACTACTGTAGAAACCACTACGGAAGAAACTGTAGTCGAAGAAGTAGTTACAGAAGAAGCTGTAGCCAAAGAACCAGCTACTACAGAAGCTACTGCTGAAGATGCAACCGAAGATGTTGCAACCGAAGCAACTCAGGAAGAAATTACTTTTACAGTAACGGTTGTTTATGAAGATGCTACCACAGAAGATTTTGCAATTACAACAACTGCTATCACATTACGAGCAGCATTAGAAGCAGAAGGTTTAATTGCAGGAACAGAATCTGAATATGGTTTATATGTACAGACTGTAAATAATATAACCGCTGATGAATCACTTCAGCAGTGGTGGTGCTTAACAAAAGGTGGCGAAATGTGGAGTAATGGCGTTGATACCACAGAAATATCAGATGGTGAACAGTACGAATTAACATTAACTACTGGCTGGTAAAAAAATCCTACTTCAAAAAAAAGCAGGATGCAGAGGGGTTTGGGATATTGCATGAAACAGAACATAAAACTTACCATACAGGATTTGGCTTTACTTGGTTTACTGACGGCCACTCTCACAGTTGGGAAAGCAGCTCTTGCTTTTATTCCCAATGTGGAAGTTGTCAGTTTATTAATCATTGTCTATAGTCTGGTTTTTGGTCCTAAAGTTTTATTTTCTGTTTTTGCCTTTGTTTTATTAGAGGTATTTCAGTATGGCCTTGGAATTTGGACCGTCATGTATCTTTATATCTGGCCACTTCTATCACTGCTGACACTTTTATTTCGAAACATTGTTCATCCCTTGTTCTGGAGTATTTTTTCTGGTCTGTTTGGATTTTTATTTGGAGCATTGTGCACGATCCCTTATCTCTTTATTGGAGGACCAGCCATGATGCTTACCTGGTGGTTGAGTGGACTGCCCTGGGATATCACCCATGGATTGAGTAATTTCTTTATTTGTCTGATCCTGTTTATTCCACTTCGGGCACTCTTAAAAAAACTAAAAAGACTATCCCCATCCTGTTTATAAAAAAAGGCTATCGTACAATAATTCAGTACGATAGCCTTTTTTGTGGAAATATTTATTTCCAACTTAAGCGGTGTAATTCACCCTCTAATTTCATCTGTGCAAAATTCTGTTGACGAAGTGCTTCATAAAGCACCACAGCAACGGAGTTTGATAAGTTTAAAGAACGAATACTATCCAGCATAGGAATACGGATACAGGTTTCTTCATATTCAACAAGAATTTCCTCGTCGATCCCTGCACTTTCTTTCCCAAACATAATAAAATCATTGGGTCCAAAGGAAACATCACTGTATACATGTTTCGCTTTGGTGGTAGCCATCCAGATTTTTGCATCTGGATTTTTTTCCTGAAAGTCCTCAAAGTTTACATAACGTTTTAGATCCAACTGGCTCCAGTAGTCCATCCCCGCTCTTTTTACACTTTTTTCGTCCAGACGAAAGCCCAAAGGTTCAATTAAATGCAGGGAAGTTCCTGTTGCTACACAGGTTCTGCCAATATTTCCAGTGTTTGCTGGAATTTCAGGTTGATATAAAATAATATTCATATAAATTTCCTTTACTTGTTTTGCTCTTCACGAAGTCTTGTAACAAATTGTTTCAATCGTCCAATGGCAATTTTTAGAGTATCAAGAGAATACGCATAAGAAATTCTTAAAAAGCCTTCTCCACAGTCACCAAAGGCCGTTCCTGGAACCACTGCTACCTTTTCTTCCATTAAAAATCTTGTGGCAAATTCATCGCTGGTCATCTGAAATTCACGTATGGAAGGAAATACATAGAAGGCACCAAAAGGTTCAAAACATTCCAATTCCATTTCACGAAAAGCATTGACTAAATAGCGTCTTCTCTGATTGTAGGCTTCCTTCATTTCTTTCACGTCTTCATCACCATTTTTTAGTGCTTCTATGGCAGCATATTGGCTGGTTGTAGGAGCACACATAATCGCAAACTGGTGAATTTTAATCATCTGAGCTATAATTTCCTTAGGACCACAAGCATAACCTAATCTCCATCCAGTCATGGCATATGCCTTGGAAAAACCATTGATTAAAATCGTTCGTTCTAACATTCCAGGAATGGTAACAATCGACACATGATCCTCCTTATAAGAAAGTTCAGAATAAATTTCATCTGACATCACGAGGATATCTTTTTCTAAAATCACTTCTGCAATGGCTTCCAAATCCTTCTTCTCCATAATCGCTCCTGTTGGATTATTAGGAAAGGGAAGGATTAAAAGTTTTGTTTTTTCTGTAATTGCTTCTCGTAACTCTTCTGCAGTCAGTCGAAAATCATTTTCTGCTTTCAGATTAATAATTACAGGTGTTGCACCAGCTAAGAGTGCACAGGGTTCATAAGATACATAGCTTGGCTGAGGAATCAACACTTCATCCCCTGGATTAATCAGTGCACGAAGTCCAATATCAATAGCTTCTGAGCCACCAACAGTTACGATCACCTGACTATCATAATCGTAAGTTACTCCAACTCGACGCTGTAAATATTTTGTTATTTCAATTTTTAATTCCTTTAAACCTGCATTAGAGGTATAAAAGGTACGACCTTTTTCCAGAGAATAGATTCCTTCATCCCGAATATGCCAGGGAGTGTCAAAATCTGGTTCACCTACTCCCAGAGAAATCGCATCCTTCATTTCACTTACAATATCAAAATACTTCCGAATTCCTGAAGGTTTGATAGAAAGTACTTTATCTGCTAAACGATTTTTCATGGTGTAATAGACTCTCTTTCCACCATAGTTCTGTTACCAAGAATGGTTCCATGGTCTTTGTATTTTTTAAGAATAAAGTGGGTAGAAGTACTGATTACAGTATCCAGTGTGGATAATTTATCGGAAACAAATGCGCTGATTTCACGAAGCGTTTTTCCTTCCAAAGATACTAGTAAATCATATCCTCCTGAAATCAAGAATACTGCATGAACCTCTTGATATTTATAAATACGCTCAGCGATACTATCAAAACCCTGACCTCTTTGAGGGGTCACACGTACTTCGATTAATGCATTTACTTTTTCTACGGTTGTTTTATCCCAATCGATTAAAGTATGATAACCACAAATAACAGATTCCTGCTCCATTGCTGCAATTTCATTGATGATATCTACTTCATTTAAATCTAATATAATCGATAATTCTTTGGTGTCAATACGACTGTTTTTTTCAATAGCTGCTAAAATTTTCTCTCTCATTATGTTCTCCATTCCAATACGTTTATTTCATCACATTGTATATTTCATCTGCTTTAGGACGATCCAGGTAACGAATTTCATCATCGTTTTGTATAATCCGATCATTTGAATCTGTAATCTGACCGATGATGGCGGCTTCTATCCCAGCATCATTCAGTGCTTTCACTACCTGTTTTCCATGTTCAGCTACCATTAGCAGGGCTCCAGTTGATTGAATTTCATAGGGATTTAATCCAAAAAATTCACATACTTCAATGGTTTCCTGTTTTACTGGTATTTTTTTTAAATCTACAGTGAGTCCAACGCCTGCTCCTTCTGCAACTTCCCAGAGTGCTCCAAATATTCCGCTCTCCGATACGTCATGCATGTAACTGACGCCGGACTTAATGGCGGTGGCCGCCTCATTTGCAATAGAAAAGTGGTTTGGATACTCTTCTAATTTTTTAAGAAAGCCTGGAGAAAATCTGAGGCTTAATTTGTCTTTACCAAATTTACTTAATAGCCAACTTCCCTTTAACCCAATGGATTTGCTTAGAATTAAGTCCATTTGCTTTTCAATGTTTTTCACAGATAGCTGCTTTGTATCTGTAGATAAACCAATTCCGGTAAGGGATAATAAATGATTCTTACATCCAGAAACCACCTGGGTACTCCCCCCCATAATTTGAATCTGATGTTCTGCACAAGAAAGCTCCAGGGTCTTCATGATTTGTTTCAAATCCGATTCAAAAGCTTCCTCTGATAAAAAAAGTGATACCTGAACTCCCAGTGGTTTTGCACCTTCTGTTGCAAGATTATTTAAGACAGAAACAACTGCTGTATCGGTAACTTCCTGTGAGAAAAGTTCAAAGTTTTGTGTATTGATAACAATATGTTCTCCATAAATAGGCGCAAAAACGGCGCAGTCTGCCCCTACACCTGCGCCTTTTATTACTTCTTGTCTTTTAGTTTTTATTTGCTTTAAAATGGAGCGTTTTAATACACTCTCGGATACCTTACCGATTTTCATACTTTTTCTCCAAGTATTTTATTAGGGAGTTAAAGGTACTTCCGGATTCCCTGTTCCTGTCTGATTTGCTTCATTTATGGCCTGGGCTGCAATATTTGGATCTGGTGAGCTAAGTGCTGCAATTACATTACGCACATGAATGATGTTTCCTGTGGCAATGGCTTCATTAATGGCTGCGGTAGCGTTAGGATCGGCTGATGCTGTTCCTACCAGATAATACTTCGGTGTCATTTTGTAATTACTGCTGTTCACTAAAGTACGGCTTTCTTCAACACCATTTACAGTAACTACTTTCCATAGTTTTGCTTTATAACCTGTGTGAGCGGCTTCGGTGGTAATTGAACCAATGCCCTGCGCTGGATCTGCAACCACTGCTTCTCCAGGTGTAATTGTTTCCATCACTTCGTTTACATAAGTTACTTTTCTACTTTCACTTCTCTCATCAACACCATAAATTGTGAAATATAATTTTTTGCTACTGGTTATTCCTTCTATATAAATAGGATAATTCGTATTATTTACAAATTTGAAATCTTTTCCAGAACTTTCTGCAATCGCTGCATCAAAGGCAGGCTTTACATAGGCCACCATCATGGAATGATTGTGACGCTCTGTTACTTCTAATTCTGCTTTTAACACTGCATTATAAAGAGTGGTTGAAACCTGACAAATACCACCACCAAGACTATCCACTACTTTTCCGTTCAAATAAGAACCTGCTAGTAAATATCCATTGTCTTCTGTAAAAGGTTTGATTGCATCATAAATGGAGAAGGTTTCTCCTGGATATATTAAAGCTCCATCCACAAGTGCACATCCATTTTCTACATTCCCACTTCTGGCACCATTTGAAGAAGTATAGCTGGTTGTAAAACTTCCCAAAATGTCTCGCACTTTTAGTAGTTCTTCCTCTGTACCCTTTGGCTCTATTGATGCGATTACCAAAGGAATTTCCTGAAATTCTTTGGTCCAGGTTGTATTCAGTGCTTCTAAAACAGCCTTAGCAGAAGCCTGCAAGTCAATTTCATAACCCTTACTACCTGGTATAATCGTAAAATCATCTCCATTTTTTACCATGGATGTATTGACTACTTCAACATTATATAAATCTGCATCCAGTTCAAGGGTTTGCAAAATCAAAGACTCATCCCAAGTAAACTCCATCTCATATACTTTGTTTTCTCTTTCCAAATCCTTTTTCGCTTTATAACGAGCGATAATATTTCCTGATTTGCCAAGACTTGCGGCTTCCTCCAGAATTTCCTGATTACTCCAGGAAAATCCTAGGGCAGAAGGTAATACTTCCACTGTGGTTTCTTCATTCACACGAAGAACGATTGGGTGATTTGCAAGTTCTTCCACATAGGCTGCCGTTACCTCTTTCGCCTCATCTATGGTAAGTCCCGAAAGTTCCACATCTCGCACAAATACTCCATCTAATATTGTCTGATCATTTGCTGCGTGTGCTGTTAACGCTTGATGATTTAGTATAAACAAAAAGCTGACTGTAAGTAGCAAATAAGTAAGTCTTTTTTTCATGTTACTCCTATCTACATGTCTGACACATGAATTTCTTAAATACTTCAGTTCCTTTATAAAAATATTGAAATATACTTTTTTCAAAGTCAATTATCCTGTATACTAATAAAAACTTTGTTTTTATAAAAAGTAAATTAGGGTTGGTAAAATCATTGCAAGTACTAAAACTATAATAATCACAGAAGAAATAATTCTCTGGGTTTTTTTACGATTCATCTGAAACATAGGTTCGCCTCCTTATTATGACAAAAAGTTTCTACTGAAAGGAAATTATATATGAAATTACCGTTTTTGGCAAGTTTTATCATCTTTCTTTTTTGGTTAACTTACGAGTTGCACAAGCATAAAAATGATCAGGCAAAGGCTGATAAGGCTTTCTGGGATAAAGAAAAATTAGCCGAAAAATCTTTTGCCAGAGATTTAGATACACTGGATTATATTCAAATTCCACTTCATTTGTTTCCTTATGATCTTTTTTCTCAAAATGAACGACTACAGGAAGATCAAAAAACGTTGCAATCCCTCTCCAGTCTAAGAATTATGAACTTCAGCGGACTGACGAACACCGAACTCAAACTTCAATATGGAGCAGCTAATATCGATGCATTAACAGAATACGATCATAACTTCACCCTACTATGTCGGTTGATTTACAATCTTTCGAAAGCCTTGGTCGAGTCAGGTTTTGATAAAGAAGCTCTTTTCTTATTAGAATACGCGATCTCCATACAGGTTGATGTAAGTGGCTGTTATTATTTACTGGCTGATCTTTATCAAAAACAGGGAGAGCCGCATAAAATAGAAGCACTCATTGAACAGGCTCGACAACTTAACAATCTGCTTTCGAAATCAATCGTCCGTAATTTGCGTAAATCTCATCCAGCAGACGACTCGCTTCATTCTTCGTAAGCATGGATATCTCATACTCTGGCTGGATATTATGAAGAGCCAATACTTTTTCCAACCGTTCTTTTTGGGCCTTAGTAATAGGCCCTTCTTTTTTTGCCTGATAAACAAGTGGTATGGGTTCAAAAAGTTTTCCCTCATCCCGGTTTCCAAACTGCGTGATGAATTTTTCATATAATTGCAGACAGGCTAGAGCATCTGCATAAGCTCTGTGTGGTTCATGAGGTATTTCAAACTGCTGACAAAGGTAGGGCAAGGTCTTCTTTTCCATCTCTGGCAGATAGCAGCGTGCGATGCGAAGGGTATCAATTCCATTTTTTTCAAAAGAAAGGCCTTTATTTACAAATGCCTTTTTTAAAAATGAAAAATCAAACAAAAGAGAATGTCCAAGCAGTGGATAATCTTCCAAAAAAACCGATAATTCCTGAAGTTTATCCTGTATTTTAGGTGCCATTACTAGGTCCTCATCCCGAATCCCAGTAATCTGGGTAACCCGTTCCACCAGACTTCTTCCTGGCTGAATGAAAGTTTCAAAGGTATCTACAATCTGACCATCTTTCACTTTTATGGCTGCGATTTCAATGATGCGATCTTTTTTTGGATCCAGACCTGTTGTTTCCAAATCAATAGCGATCAGGTTCATGCTTCCCTGCTTTCTTTATCCGTTTCTGATAATCTTTGCATTGTTGTTGTAAAAAACAAATCTCACATTTTGGAGTAGGTGCTTTACAAATACTTCTTCCGTGGGCAATGACTTGAATGTTATACAAAATCCAATGATCCTTTGGGAGTTTTTTCATTAGATCAAACTCTATTTTCACCGGATCCTCTTCTTTGGTTAACCCAAGTTTTTTTGAAATTCGCTTCACATGGGTATCTACCACTATACTGGGTTCATGAAAAATATTTCCCCTGATAACATTAGCCGTTTTTCTTCCCACTCCCGCTAAGGCTGTTAAGGATTCTATGTCACTTGGAACTTCTCCCTGGTGTTCTTCTAACAATTGTTTGCAACAAGATATCATATTTTTTGCTTTGTTATGGTAAAAACCTGTGGAGTGAATATCCTGCTCCAATTCTTTTAAGTCTGCTTTTGCAATTGCTTCCACAGAGGTATATTTTCGAAATAAGTCTCTGGTTACCTGATTCACTCTGGCATCGGTACATTGGGCACTTAACATGGTGGCAATCAGTAATTGCCAGGCATTTTCATGTTCCAAATATATTCGATGATTGGTTCCGTAGTGTAGATCTAACAAATCTAATATTTCTTGCACTTGCCTTGTCATCTGATTCCTCTCCCGTCTGTTTCTTTAAAACACCAAAGTACAGGCTTCCTTATTTTTTGGATTTCTTTCCGTATAGTCGAAAAGTACATAGCTTGGTATTTCTAACACTTCAATTTGATTTTTCCATACTGAAAAAGTAAATACTTCCACATGTGTCATTTTCTGAATTTGTTTTCTATCATAACCCACGTAACGATGACGTATGGATTCCAGATTTTCTTCTGTTTTATAAAGTTCCTGTATCTCTTCTTTGTAAGGATCCAGATTTCTGGCAAAAGAAGGTCTGCTTTTCATATTTTCTCTTAAATATAAATCATAGGTTAAAAGTTCCACGTACAAGTCCCGTTTGGAAGGATTCTGTAAACAGGCAAATTCCAGAAGCACATCATATCGATATTGTCTGGATGGACTTGCCAGAAAATAACCTTTTTCTTCAAAAAAGAGAGCCAGTGCATAGTAAAAATCAAAGGGATTATCAAACAAAGTCAACATTTCAGATAAGGAATGCACAAACTGGCCACTGTTATAATAGAGTTCCACCACTTCTTCCACTCTCTTTAAGGTGCAAAGTTCTTCGTAGGAAAGCCATTTTGTACGTAACACCTCATAGGGTGCACGGCTTCGGTACATTAATTCATACTCCTTAGCCATGGTCTGCATATAGGAACCTTTTAAAACCTTCAGAAATCCCAGCTGCAGTTGATCTGGTTCCATGGAATAAACTTCAGAAAAGGATTTTTGAAAGGAAGTCAGATCTTCATAAGGAAGTCCTGCAATTAAGTCCAGATGAAGATGAATATTCCCTGGCTCCTGTAATTTTTTTACCACTGCCTTTAACTTATCCTGGTTCATGAAACGACGAATTTCCTTTAAGGTAAAAGGGTTGGTAGACTGCACGCCGATTTCCAGCTGTATCAGACCAGGTCGCATAGACGCCAGCAAAGTCATCTGCTCATCCGTCATTAGTTCTGCTGCAATTTCGAAATGAAAATTTGTGATGCCATTATCATGTTCAATCAGATACTTCCAAATTTCCATGGAATGAGACGCAGAAGCATTAAAGGTACGGTCAACAAATTTCACTTGGGAGATTTTCTGATCCAGAAAAAACTGCAGCTCTTGTTTCACAAGGCAAACAGAGCGAAGTCTGAAACTTCGATCAATGGAGGATAAACAGTAGCTACACTGATAAGGGCAGCCACGCTGAGACTCATAATAAATAATTCGATTTTGAAAAGGGCTTAAATCTTCATATAAAAAAGGAAGCAGACTCATATCCTGAGGCTGACGTGGCTGAAATAAACCTGAGGGATATGCTACTCCAGGAATCCCTTCCACCAATTGCCCTTGTTCCAAGTAGCCTTTTAACAATTCATAAAAAGTCTCTTCCCCTTCTCCAACCATAATACCAGTAAGAAATGGATATTGCTTCAAAATCTGCTCGCTATCATAACTTACTTCTGGTCCTCCAAGAAAAATCGGAAGTTCTGGTAATAGTTTATGTAGCTCTGTCATAATGTCCTGTATCATTTCCCAATTCCAGATATAGCAGGAAAAGCCGATTGCATCAGGCTTTTGTTTATATAAATCTGATAAAATATCCTCAATTCTTTGATTGATGGTATATTCTGCAAGTGAGATATGCTCATAATAAAGACCAGCACTTTGATTCCCTGCGTAAGCCCGCAGGGAAAAAAGTGCTGGATTTGAATGGATATATTTTGCATTTAATGCTGTTAAAACAAAGTTCATATTCGTTCCTATTCCTTTAACAAGGTTCCTTATGATAGTGTTGCCAGAAATCTGAAGAATGCTGCTCTTCCTTCTTCTGTACATGGATAAACACCTGCATGTTCCAATACTTTCATAAAAACAAGACCGACTTCTTTTTCTAAAATCTCATCCATGTTGGATTCCGTAATCTGTTCATAGTTCGGTGAAAATTCTTCTACCCATTTACTATGTTTACTCAGACGCTCATCCTTGCTTACATCAGCTCCCTGAAGAATTGCTTCTTTCAGACTCTGTAATTCTTCCTTCAATCTGGCTGGAAGAACCGCAAGTCCCATGACTTCGATTAACCCTATATTTTCCTTTTTGATATGATGAAGTTCTGCGTGTGGATGATATACTCCAAGTGGATGCTCTTCTGTGGTAATGTTATTACGAAGCACCAAATCCAGTTCAAACAGTTCGCCACGCTTTCTCGCTATTGGGGTAATCGTATTGTGAGGTTCCCCATTAGTCTTGGCAAAGACAAACGCTGCTTCGTCTGTATAAGCTCTCCAGTGATTTAAAATCACATCTGCAGCATCAATCAAACGATCACTATCTTCAGAAGCAATTCGAATCACTGACATGGGCCATTTTACGATTCCACACTGAAGATCCTCAAAGCCCTTCATAGAAAAGGTTGTTTCCAATGGAGCTTTTGCCATGGCAAATTCATAATTTCCACCCTGAAAATGGTCATGACTTAAAATAGAGCCCCCAACAATGGGTAAATCTGCATTGGAACCCACAAAGTAATGGGGAAACTGAATCACGAAATCAAAAAGTTTTGCAAAGGTATTGCGGTCTATTTTCATTGGCACATGCTGTGAATGAAACACAATACAATGTTCATTATAATACACATAGGGGGAATATTGAAAGCCCCATTCCATATCTTGTATCATTACTGGTATAATTCGATGATTTTGTCTGGCTGGATGATTGACTCTGCCTGCATATCCTTCGTTTTCCACACAAAGCAGACATTTAGGATAGCCGCTGGCTTTTGCATTTTTTTCTGCTGCAATGGCTTTGGGATCTTTTTCTGGCTTGGAAAGGTTAATGGTAATGTCAAGTTCTCCATAGAGTGTATCTACCACCCATTTTTGATCCTTTTGAATTCGATATCTGCGAATATAGTCACTGTTCTGACTTAAGTCATAAAAATAATCGGTAGCAGCCTCTGGTGACTGATGGTTATAAAGGCCCCAGAACTGATTGATCACTTCACTTGGACGTGGCATAAGTACATTCATAAGTTTGGTGTCGAATAAATCTCTATAAATAATGGAATCTTCCTGTACCAAGCCTATTTGAATACCATACTCTGTCATTTCGGAAAGAATTTCAGGTAACGCGTCCACTCGTTCTAAAATTTCTTCTTCTGGCATCTCTTTTAGGGAAGCAAGAAAATCTTCATAAGACTCTTCTTCCTTCGGTTCTGTCAGATGAAACACTTCCAGTAATTGATTGACTGTGTAACGTATATCTCTTTTTTTCACAAGACCTGTAAGAATACCATATTGAACCAGTCTTTGTATTTGTTCTTCTATTGTTTTTTTCAAAAATAGTTCCTCATTTCCTTATATTTACAGGACTACTGGTCCATTTCCAACTTCTACCACATAAAAATCGGCTTCATAACCAATGGTTTCTTTATAGTTCTCTCCAACCACCTTTTGAAAAGTATCGATAGCTTCGTCTTTTACAATGCTTACCGTACAACCGCCAAAGCCTGCTCCTGTCATTCTGGAACCAATTACTCCATCTACTTTCCAGGCAGCTTCCACTAAGGTATCTAATTCAATCCCGGTTACTTCATAATCATCCCGTAAAGAAACATGGGAGGCGTTCATCAGTTGTCCGAATAAGGCCAGCTGATTGGCAGTCAGTGCTTCTTTTGCCTGAATGGTTCTTTGATTTTCATATACCGCATGCTTAGCTCTCTTCTGGCGAACAGGATCCTTGATTGCTGACTTGTACTCTTCAAACTGCTCTATGGTCAGATTTCCAAGTCCTTCTATCCCAATTACTTCCTGCAATTCTGCAAGAGCAGTTTCACATTCCTGTCTGCGTTCATTGTATTTGGAATCTCCAAGCCCACGTTTCTTATTGCTGGACGTAATCACAATCTTTGCTCCCTCAAGTTTGATGGGTGCATATTCATAGGATAGATCCGCAGTATCTAAAAAGATAGCGTGGTCTTCTTTTCCCATGGCAATGGCAAACTGATCCATGATTCCACAGTTTACTCCATTGAATTTATTTTCAGAAAACTGACCGATTAAAGCCAAATCCTGATTGCTTACGGAAAACTGGAACATATCACGTAAAATAAAACCTGTAAGGACTTCTACGGATGCGGAGGAAGAAAGTCCTGAGCCATTTGGGATATTTCCAAACAATAAGAGATCCATTCCCTGTTTAATTGTGTATCCTTTTTCTTGAAAAGCCCACATAACTCCTTTTGGATAATTGGTCCAGTCAGCTTCCTTTTGAAATACAAGATCCTCCAGTGAACTTTCAATCACTCCAAGGTGTTCAAAGTTTAATGAATAGAAACGTAATATACCATCATTTCTTTTTCTTGCAACCCCATAGGTTCCAATGGTTAATGCACAGGGGAATACATGTCCTGCATTATAATCTGTGTGCTCTCCAATCAGATTCACTCGTCCTGGTGCAAAATAAACCTTTGCTTCTTCAGTGTTACCAAAAACTTCGCCAAATTTTTCTAACATTTTATGTTTCATTCGATACCTCCAATTTTACTTACCAATTCAATACCTTTATTATAACAAAAAACAGGCATCAAAACATACCACGATGTTATGAATACCTGTCAAATTGTTATATATTATAGTTTGGAAAGCAAGTTATCCAACTGTTCCAGGTTTTCCTTCTTTAATGTAATATTCCCTGCTTTATGCTCTTTTCGAAAGCCTGAGGGGGAGATATCTTTTATCTGTCGAAATGCTTTGGTAAAAACAAAAGGGTCCTGATAACCACAGGAAAGAGCTATACTTTCTACGGTCAAATCAGTGATTTGCAGTAATTCGCAGGCTTTTTGTATTCGGTATGCCGTTAAAAACTGCTGAGGGGACATTTTAATATAATTTTGAAACAGGGTGGAAAGATAACTACGGTTGATACAGACGAAATCTGCCACATCTGTTACTTTAATGGGATTGCAATAATTTTTCTGGATAAATTCAATGGCCTTACTTACATAGGTATTTCCTTTGTCTTCTTCGCTTTTCCCATGAAAAACAGCACTCTCTGCTATGGTAGCCAAAAAAATACCCAAGAGTCCGTTTCTTCGTAAATCATTGGCAAGTCCGAAGGTATTATACTCCATCATTTCACGAATAATAGAATAAAGTTCGTCTGTTTTCTCAGACTGAAACACCGGATGATGATCCGTTAAACCCATTTGCTCCAGAATTTCTCCTGCTTTTGTTCCGGAAAATCCAACCCAGACATAAGTCCAGGGTTCTTGTTCATCTGCCTGATAAAAAGCAAGTTCTTCTGGTGCAATCAAAAAGCCATTGCCTGCATCCAAGGGATATTTTTTCCCATGAATGCCAAAGATACCCTTCCCGCTTAATATAAAATGTATGAGATAGTGAGGTTTTACTGCTGGTCCAAAGCTATGCAATGGTTCTGTTTTTGCCAAACCACAACAATTCACAAAGATACTTCCTTCTTTTTCATAGGGGAATTCCAGTTTATATGCTTTTTCCATCGTCCGTCCTTGCCTGTCTATTTGAATTCTGCCAGATCCAGATCTCTCTGAACAAGTTTCAAATCCTCTCGTATCGTAATCTGTTGTGGACACAATGTTTCACATTTTCCACATAATACACAGTTTGCTGCTTTTTCAGATTCCGCCATTTCTTTCTCCCAGGTCCAGCTAATGGCATCGTAGTTATGATATACGTGATAGGTATTCCACACCTTAAAGTTTAGTGGGATATTTACTCCAAAGGGACAAGGCATACAATAATTACAACCTGTACAACCATTTTGAACCCTGCTTTCTAACACCTGAACAATCTCATCGATTTGACTTAACTCTTCTTTCGTTAAAGGTACATAGTCTGAAAAGGTATTCAAATTATCCTCTACCTGTTCCCAGTTTGACATTCCACTTAAAATCACTTTCACCTGATCTAGAGCAGCCACCCAGCGCAGTGCAAAGGAAGCAATGCTCCTGTTTGGGTCAATGTTTCGGAACATGGCATTGATATCTTCTCCAAATCTGGCAAGAGAACCTCCCTTAACAGGTTCCATAACGATGACTGGAATTCCTTTTTCCTTAGCCAGTTCATACCCTTTGATTCCAGCCTGCTCTTCGGTATCCATATAGTTTAACTGAATCTGACAAAAGTCCCAGTCTTTATATAAAATCATTTCTTCAAAGGTTGCATATTCATCATGAAAAGAAAAACCAAGGTAACGAATTTTTCCCTCTTTCTGAAGCTCCTCCAAATAAAAAATGACTCCCAAATCTCGCATTTGGTGAAAACGTTGTTTATTCATAGCATGAAGCAAATAAAAATCTACGTAATCTTTTTGTAAACGCGTGAGTTGTTCTGCAAAAAGTCGTTTCGCATCTTCCAGACTGTTAACCAGCCACACTGGAAGTTTGGTTGCCAGAAAATAGGAGTCTCTTGGAAACTGATTTAGTATCTTCCCAACCAAGGGTTCACTTTCTCCATTATGATACGGATATGCGGTGTCAAAATAATTCACACCTCTTCGTTTCGCTTCAACTAACATACGCTCCGCTTCTGCTTCGTCGATTGTTCCTTCCTTTGTTAAAGGAAACCTCATACAACCAAAACCAAGCAAAGAAGTCTTAATTCCTAGTTTATCCATACTTCTTATTTCCATCAGATAACCACCCTTTCCTTCTATTTATTGCTTCATCTGGGATGGTGAAATCCCATAATGCTTCTTAAACAGCTTACTAAAATGATAGGCATCTTCATAACCCACTGCCTCTGCAACATTATGCACACTGCCAATTCTGCCTGTCTGTAATAGTTCTTTCGCCTTTTCCAGTCTGACTTTAATCAGATAATTTATGGGAGAGTCTCCAGTTTCACTTTTGAATATTTTGGAAATATAAAAGGGACTCAGATACATGTTTTCTGCAATACGATCTAAGGAAATCTTCTCACTGTAGTGCTCATCAAAATAACTGATGATTTGTTCAACCAGGTATTTTTTACTAATGGATTCAAAAGAATAACAGGCCTGCTTCACACAAGGTTCACTCTGTTCTCTCACCAGGATGGTCATCATCTGAATCAGATAAGCTTTCATCATAAAGTAGGTTCCCATACGCATGGATTCATTTTCCGCTTCCATGGATGCACATAGTTTAAACAGCTTTCTTTTTAATTCTCCATCGGTATGCAAAATAGGACTTCCATCTTTTAATTGTATGTGATTTGCTTCCATTCCACGAAAGGCAAAATCCGTACAGCCCACAAAGAACTCCACGGTAGGGTTGGTTTTATCCAGTACCAGACTCTGATGATATACATGGGGGTTAAAAAACAGAACATCTCCCTCTTCTACCTGGTACATTTGCCCATCAATATAATACTTGCCCTTACCTGATAAAATAATGGCCAGCTCTATGTAATCATGACAATGATAATTTTTTTCATCCTGAAGTTTTGTTCCCTTCCAGGAAAAAAGAAAGGTTGGGTTTAAATCTTCTTTTGTGATATCATATTCCTGTTGTTTCATCGTTTATTTCCTTTTTTATGGCTTCCTTTTTATGGATTCCTGTACCTTTCATGTTATAGGAAATCAGTCCAAATGTAAATAAACATTCCATAAAATAAAACAGGGTTTTTTACAAAAATATACATGAAGCATACAAGATATTACATTTCATTTCCATTTATTTCGTCTATGATAGTAAGAGTCGTTCCTATGTTATTTTATAATTCTCAAAATTATTTTATGTTTTAAATAATAAATTTTCGTATTTTGAAAGGAGTACCCCCATGTCCCCAATGAAATGGTTCTATGATCACCTCAAAAAGTACAGGCTCCCTATGGCGTTTGGACTACTTTTAACCACCTTGCTTTCCTTCCTGGCAATTGTAAACCCCATTATATCAGGAAAAATAGTTGATGATGTAATCAAAGGTGAGCAAAAAGACCTGTTACCTTATCTCCTGTTGATTATTTTAGGTGTCACCATAACCCGCGGTTTATTACGGTACTTTTCTCAGGTGATTTACGAGAAATGCTCCCAGGGTGTTTTATATACCATGCGTGACACGGTTTATCGTAAACTTTTACAGGAAGATTTTGCTTTTTATAATAAAAACAGAACAGGTGATTTAATGAGTCGCCAAACCGGTGACATGGATGCTATTCGTCACTTTGTGGCCTATGTAATCTACACCATCTATGAAAACTTTTTACTGTTGCTCTTTGCTATCATTATGATGTTTACCGTAAATGTAAAACTTGCCATCGCTATGATTTTAGTTCTTCCATTTACCGCTGCTGCGACCATGAAGCAATCCAAAGAAGTGAAACCTGCCTTTGGTCGTATCCGCCAACAATTTTCTGTTCTCAATACAGCAGTTCAGGAAAATATCAGTGGAAATCGAGTTGTAAAAGCCTTTGCAAAAGAAGATTTTGAAATCGAAAAATTTAATAAAGAAAATGATGCTTACAAAGAGGCAGAATTAGATGCTTCCAAAATCTGGAGACGATATGTTCCTGTTTTTGAATTTTTATCCAGCGTTTTAACGGTAATCCTTCTATTATATGGAGGTTACCTTGTAATCTCAGGAGAAATGAGTCTAGGTAATCTGGTTACCATCAATGGTTATCTTTGGATGTTGACCAATCCTCTTCGTATGGCTGGCTGGTGGGTCAATGATGTCCAACGTTTTATTACCAGTGTGGAAAAAATACATGCTACTTACAGCGCAGAACCTGATGTAAAGAAACCAACCCGTGCCATCGAAAAGAAACAGCTGGATGGTACAGTGGAATTTAGAAATGTATCTTATCAGGCAGATGATGAAGACATCATTCAAAACATAAGTTTTAAAGTTGAAAAGGGCCAGACAGTAGGAATCATCGGTTCTACTGGAAGCGGAAAGTCAACCATTATGAATCTATTATGTCGTTTCTATGACGTAACAGAGGGTGAAGTTTTAGTAGATGGAATCAATGTAAAAGAATTGGATTTGTATGATTTAAGAGCTAATATCGGAATGGCAATGCAGGATGTTTTCTTATTCTCCGATACCATCGAGGGTAATATTGCCTATGGAAAACCAGACTGTCCTTTCCAAAGTGTTCAGACTGCGGCTATTATGGCCGATGCCAACCACTTTATCAAGGGAATGCCTGATGGTTATGATACCATCGTTGGTGAACGTGGAGTGGGCCTTTCTGGTGGACAGAAGCAACGTATTTCCTTGGCTCGTGCCCTACTGAAAGATCCTTCCATTCTGATTTTGGATGACACCACTTCCGCTGTTGATATGGAAACCGAAACCTATATCCAGACCCAGTTAAGTCGGATTGAAAAAGAATGTACCAAATTTATTATCGCTTATCGTATTTCTTCTATCAAAGACGCAGATTTGATTTTGGTTTTAGATCGAGGTCGCATTATAGAACAGGGAACTCATGAGCAGCTTGTAAAAAACAATGGCTACTATGCAACCGTATTTCAACATCAATATGGAGCTTTAGAAACCATTACAGAAAGAGAGGTGTAGCAAATGGCTCGTAATAAATATGACGTAGATGAACTCTATGAAGATAAATTTGATATGGCTCAGTTAAAAAGACTTGCCCGCTATGTTTTACCTCACAAGTGGGATATGAGTATCGTAGTATTCCTTATGCTTTCCTCTTCCTTCTTAGCCATGTTAATCCCACTGTTTTTTAAATTGATTATGGATGAGGCTATTCCAAAGGGTATGGACGGCATGAAAGAAATTATCTTTTATTCCTTTATGACCTTACTAATTTCTATTTATACCATTTTTAGCTTACGTATTCGAATCACCAAAATGTCCAACATTGGACAGAGCATTATTCATTCCATACGAAGTGATATTTTTAAACATTTACAGGAACTGCCATTTTCCTATTATGACGAACGTCCCCATGGAAAAATCCAGATACGTGTTGTAAATTACGTAAACAGTTTAAGTGATCTGTTATCCAATGGTATTATTAATACCATTACTGATTTATGCAACCTTTTATTTATCATTGCCTTTATGTTTTTCATTAACGTGAAACTTACCATTATCTGTCTGTTTGGTCTTCCTATCTTAGGTGTTGTAATCTTTGTTATTAAAAAGAGACAGCGAAAAGCATGGCAGATTCAGAGTAATAAACAGTCCAACTTAAATGCTTATATTGCAGAGAGCATCAATGGAATTCGGGTAACACAGTCTTTTGTTAGAGAAAATGAAAACACCGATATTTTCAACAGCTTAAGCAGTGACTATCGAAGTGCCTGGATGCGAGCTGTTCGCTACAACTTCATTATGTGGCCGATGGTGGATTTGATTTCAACCATAACTGCTGCCTTTGTATTTATACTGGGAATCACCTGGATGAGCGACTTAACAAGCGCTGTTACCGTAGGTACTTTGATTGCCTTCACTGCTTATATCAGTAGATTTTGGGCACCAATTAACACCTTAACCGCTTTTTATAATTCCTTATTAACAGCCATTTCTTATTTGGAAAGAATTTTTGAAACCATCGATGAGCCAGTACTTGTAAAGGATATAGAAGAAGCCTCTCAAATGCCTCACATTGAAGGAGAAGTAGAATTTAAAGATGTGGTATTTTCCTATGAGGATGGAATCCGAATTTTAAATCACGTGAATTTTAAAGCTGAAAAGGGAGAGACCATCGCCATTGTTGGACCTACTGGCGCTGGCAAGACCACCATTGTAAACCTGTTAAGCCGTTTTTATAATGTGGATTCTGGGGAAATTTTAATCGATGGGATTGATATTTCAAACGTTACCATACGTTCTCTTCGTAGTCAGATGGGTGTTATGATGCAGGATAGTTTTATCTTCTCTGGAACTATTATGGACAATATCCGTTATGGAAATACCAGTGTAAGTGATGAAGATGTTATGAAGGCAGCAAAGACAGTTTGTGCCCATGATTTTATTATGGAAATGGAACAAGGATATCAGACACAGGTAAATGAACGTGGAAGTAGATTATCGGCAGGTCAGAGACAGTTGATCTCCTTTGCAAGAGCCTTACTGGCAGACCCAAAAATTCTAATTCTGGATGAAGCAACCTCAAGCATTGATACGGAAACAGAAATTATATTACAACAAGGCTTGCATGAACTATTAAAAGGTAGAACTTCCTTTATCATAGCTCACCGTTTATCCACAATCAAAAATGCAGACCGCATTCTCTATGTGGATAAAGGCAATATTCTGGAAAATGGAAATCATAACGAATTATTACAACAAAAAGGTGAATACCACCGTTTATACATGTCACAATACAGTTTCTTAGGAAACAATCTTACAAACTTAGTCACTAAATAACTGAACCCAGCTTTTAATGCCATCTGGCCCAATATAGCAGGCAACTCCAATGTGGTTGAACTCTGCGGTTAAAATATTGGCCCGATGGCCTTCTGAGTTCATCCAGTCTTCTTCTGCTTCTTCTGCAGTTCTCTGTCCCCATGCAAGATTTTCTCCCGCATACTGATATACTACTCCATACTCATCAAATACGGTAAAACAACTGGTTCCATCTGGTCTGGTATGTGAAAAATACGAATAGGCCTCTTCTGCTCTTTTCATAGCTGCATTTGTAAGTTCCGCCGTGGTGCTTAACTCAGAAAGACCATAAGCCGCTCTGTCAAGATTTACCAAAGCCACAACTGCCGCCGCATCTTCCGCAGAATAAGAAGCAGAAACCACAACAGGTGTTTCATTTTCAACTACCACTTCAACTGGAGCCTGTTCCACCACAACCTGGGTTTCCACCAGATATCGATCTGATACATAGGCAAGCGTATCTCCATATTCTATTTGATACCAGCCTGTACTTGCCTTTCCCGTCACCTGAACTTCCTGATTTTGGGAAAGACTGCCTAGTTTCTCGTATTCTGTGGAAGGTCCACTCCTAACATTTAGGGAACGGCTGGCATACATACGAGCAGAAAAGGCTTCTACCTGAAATGTTTCTGGTTCATTCTCAGGCACACTAATTTCTGTATCTTCTTCGGGTAAAGCTTCTTCTATTGGAATTACTTCTAAACTATCCGGTTCTGTGATGTCCTCTGGTTCGTCCTGATCCTCTTTCTGACTTTCTAAATAATCATCAATTTCCTTGATTGCATTTTCTTCCTGTGCTTGATCTTCCTGCACAGATTGAGAGGGCCTTTGGGTCCAATTCGTACAAGATACCAAACTTAGACACAAAACCAGCCCTAATAGAGTTATGATTTTATTCTTCATCCCATACCTCCCCAAAATGAAAC
>CANRGO010000027.1 GCA_947630125.1 uncultured Lachnospiraceae bacterium
CAGAATACACCAGACTGATTGATCGCTTTTTTGTACCAGTCCATCTGCTCAATCTCTGAATCCACGTGGTATAACTGCCCGGTTTCATTAATGGTTGGATTATTACTATAGATTCGTATATCCTCAATCTCTGTATAATTTGTCATATAGCTCTGACTGGATTCAAAGGCTTCTAAATCTTCCAAAAAGGGACTTTCAATTTTATAACG
The DNA here is from genome assembly GCA_947630125.1 of uncultured Lachnospiraceae bacterium. Classification (GTDB taxonomy): domain Bacteria; phylum Bacillota; class Clostridia; order Lachnospirales; family Lachnospiraceae; genus CANRGO01. Next base: position 210 of record CANRGO010000027.1, read on the forward strand.
TCCAGATAATATCTTCTGAAGGTTTTTATCAAAGGACAATTCTTCTGACACATTATACAACTGCGCAGTTATTTCAAAAAGTATGGTTTTCACTCGTAGATTATCTGATTCTAATAAGTCTTTATGATAATTGGTTAAAAGATTCGACATGGAAATAATCAAAAATGTACCGATGATAAGAACCGGAATTACAATTGCAGATATATAAAGTATTAAAAGTTGTCGTTTTATCTTAAAACGACTAAAACTTTCTTGAAATTTCGAAAAAAAGTTCTTCATGAAAACTCCCATCTTTTTATATGGCTAACTATTTGGTATAATGATAAAACTAATTATAGTGCTTCTTCTATAAAAATGGAAGTAGAACGTGTGGAATTTAGTCCGTATTCCAATATGGAAAAATTTTATATAATAAAGTAAGTGTTTTTTATGAAAGGAGATTATTATGAAATTTAGCAATGGTTGCTGGTTGCAAAAAGAAGGTGTAGAATGCTTTGCACCTCAGGAAGTATATTACTCTAAAGTGGAAGAGACCTGCGTAACACTTTGTGCTCCCACCAATAAAATTATTACAAGAGGAGATACTTTAGGTGGAATTAACCTGACTTTAAAAATCACCTCTCCTCAAAAAGGTGTTATTCGTGTACAGACCTGGCATCATATGGGACTTCTTCAGAAATCCCCAGAATTTGAACTAGAACTTACCGAAAATCTTCCTCTTGACGTAGAAGATTCAGAAACAGAAATGAAAATTACATCTGGTTCCTTATCATTAACCATAGGCAAGACAAAATGGTTTATGGAATACCGCAGAGATGGAAAACTAATTACAAAAAGTATAGGTCGCGATTTGGCTTTACTAAAAACGGACTTCAAGGGAATTGCCTATGATAAGGGAGATTCTACCAATACTTATATTCGTCAACAATTAAACGTTGGTGTTGGAGAATACATTTATGGTATGGGTGAACGTTTTACATCCTTTATTAAAAATGGTCAAACCGTGGATATTTGGAATGCAGATGGTGGAACCAGTACCGAGCAGTCCTATAAAAATATTCCTTTCTACCTTTCCAACCAAGGATATGGAGTATTTGTAAATCACCCAGAACAGGTTTCTTTTGAAATCGCTTCTGAAATGGTTACTAAGGCTGGTTTTTCTGTAGAAGGTAGTCATTTGGATTATTTCTTAATTGATGGTCCTACCATGAAAGATGTACTGGTAAAGTATACCGATTTAACTGGTAAACCTTCACTTCCAGCTCCTTGGACTTTTGGTTTATGGCTTTCAACCTCTTTTACAACCAATTATGACGAAAAAACAGTTATGAGCTTTATTGATGGTATGTTAGATCGAGGGATTCCTCTTCGTACCTTCCATTTTGACTGTTTCTGGATGAAAGAATTTCACTGGTCCAATTTCCTTTGGGATGACAGAGTATTTCCAGATCCTAAAGGTATGTTAAAACGTATCAAAGAAAAAGGATTAAATATCTGTGTATGGATCAATTCCTATATTGGTCAGGAATCTGCACTGTTTGAAGAAGGTGCTAAGCATGGCTACTTCCTAAAAACTCCAACTGGGGATGTATGGCAGTGGGATATGTGGCAACCTGGAATGGCAATTGTAGACTTCACCAACAAAGATGCATGGAAATGGTTCCAGGATAAATTAGAAGTATTAATGGATATGGGTGTTGATTGTTTCAAAACAGATTTTGGCGAAAGAATTCCTACCGACTGTGTTTACGCAGATGGAAGCGATCCTAAAAAAATGCACAATTATTATACCTACCTGTACAACAAATGTGTCTATGAACTATTAGAAAGAAAACGCGGAAAAGGTGAAGCTGTATTATTCGCTCGCTCTGCTACCGTTGGTGGTCAGAAGTTCCCAGTTCACTGGGGTGGTGACTGCTGGTCAGACTATGAATCCATGGAAGAAAGTTTACGTGGAGGATTATCACTGATGATGTCTGGTTTTGGTTTTTGGGCTCATGATATCGGTGGTTTCGAACACACTTCAACTCCAGATGTTTACAAACGTTGGGTAGCTTTTGGACTTCTTAGTTCACACAGCCGTTTACATGGAAGCAGCTCTTATCGTGTACCATGGGTTTATGATGAAGAAGCTGTAGATGTGGTTCGTTTCTTTACCAGATTAAAAGCAAAATTAATGCCTTATTTATATAAAACTTCTATAGAAACTTGTAAATCAGGAATTCCTACTATGAGAAGTATGGTATTAGAGTTTACAGAAGATAAAACCTGTCATTTCTTAGATAAACAATACATGTTAGGTGAAAATCTACTAGTTGCTCCTATTTTTAACGAAGAAAGTATGGCAGAATACTATCTTCCAAAGGGAACCTGGACAAACTATTTTACAGGAGAAGTAAAGACTGGTGGCACTTGGGTAAATGAAGCACATGATTACCTCAGCATTCCACTTTTTGTAAAAGAGAATTCCATGATTTGCACAGGAGCGGTAGAAACTAAACCTGATTATGACTATGAAGATCATTGTATGGTAAGTATCTATGCTTTAGGTGAAGGTAGCAGCGTATCAGATTCTGTATACTCTATGAAAAACCAGGTGGCTTTACGTGTAACAGCGAAAAAGGAACAAGGTAACATTACGATCACTACCAATGGAGAAAAAGAATTCACTATTTGCCTAGTAAATGAAAAAGCAAGCAGTGTTCAGGGTGGAACTATGGTTCTATCCGATAACAATACTATCATTACTCCTTCTAATCTAACAGGAGAAATTGTTGTAACCATCTAAAATATAGTAAAAAAGAGGTAAGAAACTGAATCACAGCTTCTTACCTCTTCTATATATCCGACTTTTTAAATTGAAAAACTGGCCTATCCTGTTCATCCCAGTTGATTTTCATTAACATCGCATGGCGATTTGGATCATATAAGGGATCCCCTTCTACTTCTGCATAGGTTCTTGCGTGAAATACCATAACATCCTGATCTTCTTCATCTTTGGTAAAGCTATTATGACCAGGTCCATAAATTCCTTTTTCTTCATCTGTAACCAGAATTGGTTGTCTTTCTTTTGTCCAGTTTGCAGGATCCAATAAATCCTGATCTTCTTTAATATGAAGCATCCCAATACAATAACAAACACCTGTAGCACTTGCAGAATAGGTTAAATAAATGTGTTTTCCTCTTTTTAAAACCGCAGGTCCTTCATTTACCCAAAAGTCAACTCTCTCCCAATCATAGTCTGGTGTGGATAATAACACCTGTACCGTTTTCAGCTTTGTTGGACTTTCCATTTCTGCTATATATAGATTGGAAATTGCTTTGCCTACACCTACTTTTTCTGCCCAGACAAAATAGTTTTTTCCATTGTTTTCAAATACAGTACCATCTAAAGAAAATGCTTCAAAGGAAAAACTATCCTCATCTGCTCGTTGCATTTTTCCTTTTTCAATCCAGGCATCTTCCATCGGATTATCGCCTGTGCACTCTAATACAAAAGGTCTTATTTTCCATACATCTTCCACTTCACCAGCAGCAAAGTAGATATACCATTTCCCTTCCAGAAAATGAATTTCTGGAGCCCATACATGCTTACTCATTTCTCCTGATTCATGTTTTGTCCATATCACTTTTTCATTGGCTTCTTGTAAACCTAATAACGTAGAAGCTTTACGTAATATTACGGTATTATATTCTGGAACAGAAGCTGTAAAATAGTAGGATCCATCCTGATGCTTATACACATAAGGATCGGCTCTTTGTATAATAAATGGTTCATTATAGCCTGTTAGTAAGCCGTTTATTTTACCACACATGTTGTTTCCTCCAAATAGTTATTTCTTTAAAAAAGAGGCTGCCACAGACAGCCTCTCTTCTATCATTTTAAAAATTTATTATTTTGTAGCGAGAGTTACAATCTGTCCATCTGTTAACACAGAATCAAAGATTTTAATATCATCAAATGCTCCTTTGAAAAGACTATCCCAGCAGTTAATTCCCACAAATACCTGAGAACCTTCTTTTCCAAATGTTCCAAGTGCAACTGTTCCTTCACCCATTAAAGTACCATTTAAATAAACTTTACCAGCTGCATAATTCAATCCATCTTCTGCACCAACAACAGGTGTAGAACCAGAAACAGTAACTGCAACATGCACCCATTCTTTTTTGTTCATAACATAATTACTTCCACAAGCAAACCAAGGCCAGGTAGCATCTACTTCATTTCTTGACCAGATAACTGGTGCCATGTCTCCATCCCAGTCTGTTTTTGTAATGTTTAACCAGGTAGATGCAACATTTGCACTTAAGAAATCAGATCCAAGCTGAATGATAGGTCCAAAGTTAGAAAAACGATCTGCTTTCACCCAAAATGCTAACGTATAGTCTTCCCCAACAGGTTGTGCATCTAAAATTAATCCAAAGGTAGAATCTAAGGTAATAGCCTGTCCATGTACACCTTCTTCATATGCTACAACGATTGTATCGTCTTGTGTAGGATATACGGCTGTTGGTGGTAAACCATCCACATCACCAACACGAACTGCAGTAACCGCACCACCTAATTCTCCATCAAATAAATATTCATAGGTTGCAGCAGGTACTTCTTCTCCAGCTACTTCTGTCACTTCTTCCACGACAGCTTCTTCCACTACTTCTTCTACTACAGGTTCTTCTACTACTTCTTCCACAACTTCTTCTACTACTTCTTCAGCTACTGGTGTTTCCACTTCTTCTTTCCCACAGCCCATGAGTAAGGTTGCAACCATAGCAACACTCAACAATACACTTACTAGTTTCTTTTTCATTTACCCATTCCTCCTTGTTGTAACAACTTATGATTAAGCCTTTTGCTTATATCTTTGTTATTCCGCGGCATTAATATCGATACCGAAATAATCCATCATAGCTTCTGCATGATAATAATTAGCCTGTTCCGTCGCTTCTTCTGCATAATCTGCTGCTTTTGCTGTTCCTGAATCAACCAATCCGTGGATTCCGATACTGTTAAAGTACTGATCACAGAAATTCCAATATCCAGCTATGCTCATCCATCCAAAAGGAATCGGCTGCATACAGCTTTCAAAATAAGCATCCCAATATTTTCCATGTTCTTCATCTGTAGGATACAATGCTCTATAACCTGCCCAGATTTCTTCATCCATCGTAATTGGTGCTGGCATAGAATCATGTTTCATTGCAACACCTGCTGCATTTGTAATTGTTGGATCACTAAATACTTCAAGTTTTGTTTTCCATCCATCTACACCCCAGCCCATAAATTTTAATAATTCATAAGCTTCTCTTGGATATTCTGTACCCGATGAAACACCACCCATATCAATGGTTGCAATAGAATTGTGTAAACCTTCCACTTCATCAACTGCTGGAATTACGTAAGGAACAATATCCATTCCCGCTTCTGCATATGCATCGGTTCCCCAAACATTCATATATGTCCAATACGCTTCTGTAAAAACAGCAACACGATTAGAATTTCCAAACCAACCTTCCCAATCACCAAGCCAGTCTTCCATTTTTTGAGTTTCTGTTTCAGGTGCAACATAACCATTTAATTTTAAATCTGCAAATTCCTGTTCACCTACTGCCCAAACGCCAAGGTCAAAGGATTTTCCATCAAATCCGAATTCTCCCTGTATGTCCTGAGATGCTGCAATACCGTATAAAGAATCCAGACGGTTGTATGCACCAAGTCCATAATATGCAGGAGTTGCTGTTAAGTCAGTAGCATCTTTGATTAACTGTGTCATTTCTTCCCAAGTCCAGTCTTGTCTTGGTGCTTCAATATTCAAGGTTTCTAAAACATTCAAATCCAGATACACAATTCCAGGAAAGAATTTCATAGGAGCAGCATATCTCTGTTCTGTTCCATAACAACCGATTCCAAGATCATTAATCGTCGTTGCTACATTTTGAGCATCTGGATCATTTTTCCAGAACTCTGAGATATCATAGAGTAAGTAGTTGGACAATGCAAAGTCTGCATCAGAAAACATAAAACAGTCAGGTGTCTGTCCATTATTTACCAAGTTTAATAAGGTGGTATTGGAATCACTTACTGCACAGTATTCTGTTTTTACTGTGATATTTGGATATAACTCCATAAATTTCTTTGCCAAATATTCTACGGTAATCTCTGAATCAAAATGAAAATAGGTTAATTCAATTTCATCTGTTGTTAAATCTGTTGCAATAGAGTAACCCTCATCATTTACAACTGGTTCACTTACTTCCCCCGAAGCTTCTGTTTTTGTTTCACTGGATACATCTCCAGAGTCTGTGCTTCCACAAGCTGCTAAACTAAGCGCTAGGGTTGCCGACAAAAAAAGAGCCAATAGCTTTTTTGTCATCTTCATAATAAAAAATCCTCCTTTAATACAAGTGGTTTGTTTGTATCTATTTGCATTATATCAAATTAATTTAGAAAAGTGTATATATAATTTTAAAAAACCTTAAAATATTACGTAAAAATCTAAAATACGTTAGATTGCACCATACAGAATACACAAATTTATGGAAAATGCACAACGATTTTTATTTTTAATTCATATAAACCTTAATTAATTTATTCTCCTGTAATTCCTGTTCGGTCAATACTTTCAACAAAATATCTTTGCAAAACAAAATACATAAGTAATACAGGTAATATGGATAGCATGGTTCCTGCCATTCGAATAGACTCATTGATATTCGTAGCTGCCTTTCCAGTGGTCTGGTATGCATTAAAGTTTTCTGCAAAATTCTTCAACTCCACAACTAAGGTTGTCCAACTAGTCTCTGTGAAAAGTCCACAGACATATAGCTCTGTTAAGTAGGATTCATTCCAATACCATACAAAAGAAAATAAAAATACTGTTAAAATAGCTGGTGCAGCAGATGGTACTGAGATCCGTAAAAAGGATTTAAAATAACCAGCCCCATCGATTTGTGCAGCTTCCAATAATACTTTTGGCACTTGTTTAAAAAATTGATAGAAAATCAGGATAAAAATTGGAGCATTAATTCCCTGACCAAGTAGAGACGGATAGATAAAAGCCTTCAAAGATCCAAGTATTTTCAAGTCAGAATATAAAACATAGGTAGGCATCATGGTAATCTGACTGGGAAGAATAAAAGAAAATATTAAAATTGCCATCATTATCTTCTTCCCTTTGAATTCAAAGCGACCAAAACCATACCCAACAATGGCACCAATCACAACATTTAATAGGGTAGGTACTCCTGCGATAATAATACTTTTTAGAAATGCTACAAAAAAATTCATGCTACCTGCTGCCTGTATATAGTTACCGATTGCCAGCGTACTTGGAATCCAGTTAATGGAAGTATCCAATAAATCATCCAGATTCATAAAACTATTGCTAATCATGTAAAGAAGAGGATATAAGTAGACAAATCCAATACAGATCAGAAGTGCATACACAATCAGTTGTTTTAAAAATCCTTCCTGATCTTTACTTCCAAGGAAGAATTTACGTATTTGATCCTGATCAATCTTCCCTGTTTTTATCATAAGAGCGATACTTCTTCCGAAGCCTTGCTTTTTGTATTTTTTTTGCATTTGCCTTTCCCCTCCTTTCTATTTTTTTAACCATTTGGATTTCTTTCTTTTTTGCTCTCTTAACTTTGATTACCTGTCGTTCATAGATATCTTTTCTTCCAGCAAGTAAAAAGGCAAATAACAGAACAATTAAGGTTACTACCAAAGAGTAAATCCAAGCCATAGCAGCTGCATAGCCATAGCCTTTTTCCTTCGTACCCGAAAACATGGAATTTTGAATCATACCAATAATGGCATTATTTCCATGATTCGATAGAAAAATTACAGTATAAACCGCATTTAGTAAAACCATAGGTTTAATCGTTGGAAGTGTAATTTTCCAAAAGCATTCCCAGCCACTACCGCCATCTATTTTCGCTGCCTCATATAATGAACCATCTATTTTCTGTAGTGCAGATAAAAAAATCAATATCTGGACTCCGGAATACCATAGAATCATAATCATATTATTGAATAATTCAGAAATAGATTCCACCAATGAGTGGGGCAAAAACTGATCCAAGGCTGTGCTAATTGCTTGTATGTCCATACTTGGTATCGTTGCTGCACCATCTGCAACCAGCATATTCATAACAGGACCACTAACAATAATTACGGGCAAAAAGAAAATCAAACGAAAGAAACCTTTCATATGTATTTTCCCATTTAACAGCATGGCAATAATCAAGGCAAACACAACAATAACTGGAACAGAAAGCAGTGTTGACCACATATATCCCATTAATTCCACTGGAAATTCTGGATCTTCCAGCCATATTTGGGTGTAATTCTGATACCCTACGAAATTAAACATTCTCCCTTTTGGTGTAATGCGAATATTATTTAAGGAGAATTGAAAGGATGTGAATAAGGGACGCAATAAGAATATTACTACACCTATCATCCAGGGCAGAACAAACAAGTAACCTGCCATAGCCTCACGTCTTGCAAGTTTACCAGCGCTGATTCTGGGCTTTTTAACCTTTTTTTCTTTACTCATTTGTTTCACCTACCTTAAAGTCAAGTCCCTCTACTGTAATTCCATCTATTGTAGTAGCTTCTTTTCCGTAATTGACATAGATAACGATTCCATTGTCATAACTTACTTTTACCAGCGTATCACTGATTTTTTCATGATTCTTAATATAGGCACCTTCTAATTGCTGATTCAGTTGACGCAATTTTTGATCATACTCTATGATTTCTTCTTCATAGGTCTCAAACCGCGAACTGTAAATATTAGATGAATTGGTATATATTAAGTCCGAGGAGTCCTCATAGGTTATGTAGAAGGAAGGATACATTCCCATTTCAACCAGATTCAGGAAAAATTCTTCCTTATTGGCTTCAAAATTTACATATTCTGAGTACACCGGCATTAAGCCTTTTAATACAATGGATAAAAATGGAATTTCTTCATCCACAAAGATATAGGAGGATGAACCCGTTGGCATATTTAAAAAGGCTTCCGTATGATTCCATAAATAGGAAAATGGTTGATCCAACACCAGATTTAAAGTATCTTCTAATTCTGTAGTTAAACTAGCATATTGATTCATAGTATCGGATCTGGAGTATATTTTTCCTCCATATGTATAAGAATATAATTGGTTAGAAATTCCACCAAGCGCTACATTCTCAATTCCATTTTTCTTGTATTGCTTTGCTATTTTATCTAACAGATATTCACTTCTGGAAGGAGTTAGATATAAAAATCTCTCATACACATCCTGATACGTAAATTCTTCAAATTGTCTTTTGTTAATTCTTTTTACTACATGAAATGTGGTATTATTCTCATCCGGATTAATACGTAGTGCATCCTGATATAAAAACAATTGATAGTTCTTATCTTTCGATTCCTGAATTAACGAGATGAAATCTGCTTTGCTACCAAGAGAGGAATCCGTTTGAAAAGAGGTAATAGGAAGGGAATACAAACCTCCTGCCTGCCACCCTTTATATAAAGAAAATACACGCTCAACGCCCTGTGATTGCAGTCGTTCATATATTTCTTTCACCTGACTGGTGGTAGTCATGGCAACTGTCTTTTTAAAAACTAAAAATTCTTCTCTTTCAGAACCCAGAAAATCAACGCGAGTGGAGTACTGATCTTCTTTTTTACTGATTAAATTATTTTCTAAAAGATAATTTCGATAACAGACTGCAAGTGAGGCATAATTCGCCTGATTTTTATTTACAAAAATATAACGCAAACTTATATCATAGTGACTACGATCTTCTTCTACAAGTTGATAACTTCCTGAGCTACTTTTACTGGTAGGCTGAACATATACTTTTCGCATAATAAATTTTGCAAAAGTTCTGTTATATGCAATGTTTGCACCATTTGGATGTGCTTCGATGCTTGCTCTTTCCTGTCCACTTTCAATAATACCCAGGTATCCAAACTCCTCACTTGTATGAACCATTCCAAATATTGGAGCAAGAACTTTTTCAGAGTCCGTAACCGTTTGAAATCTACCCCAAAACAAGGATTCAATTTCAGAATCTTTAAATCCAATATCATCGGAATACACCATTTGAGAAAATCCACTGGCATATCTTCCATCTTTATCATCCAGATAGATTAATGCTCCATTTCCATCTGGGACAAACATGTAACCTTCTTTCTCATCCAGGTAAGAATATCCAAGCATCGGATAAGGGCTAATACTTCCTATGTAATAACGATCTGAATTTTCAACTATGGATGAATCTGGAATCAAAACTTTCATACCATCATCTTCTAAGGTTACTTGTAAATCCAAACCAAATTCATAGTCTGTAAAATAAATTTGAGCTAAAAAACCATTTTCTATATAGGATATCTCAATGGTATTGGGATTATTAATCAAATCTGCCTGTAAAGTATCATTTGTTTTATCTATAACATTTAAAACAACTCCTGATTTCATATAACCAAGCCAGGTCTGGTTACTACTTCCATCATCTAGCTCATCTCTCAGTGTAGATTCCATGATAGCTCCGGTTTCTTTGTCCTGAATAATAATGGAAAGATTTTCTTCTTTAAAAAAGAGTGCCAACGTATCATTTTCTGCTAATAATTGATGTCCATATAATTCTTCTGCAGCCAGTACAGTATTTGGTTGATGAAAGATTAGTAGAAAAACAGCTACTAAAAATCCCATGATAAGTTTCTTATTTTGTCGTTTGTTTTTACTATAATCCAAGTCGATACACCACCTCTCCGCCAATAGCCAGAATAAAATCAAAAACCTGAGACCATAAAATATAGATAATAAATACTAATAATGCCAAAATTAGTAAGGTAAAAAATGTTAGTGCTATTACTTTTACTGTTTCCTTAAAGCTATAATTATTGATTTCCTGAATGGACATAACAAGAAGAATTACAATCCATACATACATTGCTGTATAAGCAAATTCAATTAAGAACACTTCATTATAGGTTATGACATGTGACAATAAAAATATAAAAGGCATCATCACTAAATAAGGAAAAAGGCTATAAACAAAGGAAGTATAAATTTGCTTCTTTCTTCCTTCTCCTTCATTAATAGTACACACCAAATAATTACATGCAGTTAAAGATATCAGAATAATTAGAATCCCACCAATATCAGAAAGAATTTCATAACGACCTTCCCGTACTGTTTTTACTAAAAATCCACACAAATACTTGTTGATAATGTAAAGAACCATGAACAGAAACAAAATTACGTTCGAACTTAGCATAGAAGTTCTGCCTTCTCTTTTGATTCCATAACAACCATCAATGGGATGTTTGATAAAATAAAAGCCGTATTTTATCTGCTTTACTAGTTCCAAGTTTGTGATTTTTGTTTTAAAATCCACAAGCTTCTGAAATGTTCTTTTGCGTTTTTGTATTTCTTTGATAACCTTTACCAGAATAAGAAATCCTAGAAAAAAGCCAAGAATAGGGACTAGATTTCTTCTGATCCAAACATTTCGTATTTCCCAAAAAGCATCCGAATAGCCTTCAAAATCCTTGGCTAAAATAGCATATTCCAATGCCTGTTCATAATTTTCTTCTTGATTATATGCACGACCCATAGCCATATTTGCATAATCAAACAGACTGTTCATTTCTAGAACCTGAGCTAAAGGTTCCTTACTTTCTGTATACTTTCCTTTCGAAAATAAATACAATGCATCATGCAGAAGATTTGTAAATTCTGTAGGCTCAAAAATCTGTATTTGATTCATATCAGAATCTAACACATAGATTCGATCCTTTGAATCTACTCCAAGTGCAGTAACTGTTTTGCAAAGACCAATTCTCTGTCTTCCATCATCACTTCCACCAAATACAAACAACAATTCACCCTGATCATTATATTCATAAATATATCCAAGTGTTGATGCAACAAATACATTTTCATAATTTCCAGCCACAACAGCAGCTGGTATTTCTTCATAAGCATCAGGACTGATTAAATTCTTTCCTGCGATATTCAATTTTTTAAGGGTATCATCCTGATCACCTCTGGTAACCGTATAAATCAATCCTTTTTCGTCGATCGAAAGATTATCTGGAGTTGATGGAATGTTACTTACCATCTTCGCTCTTTGTGCATCTGTTAAGACAAGGCGTTTAATCATGTCACCCACAGAAGCGGATGCAAAATTTGCACCAAAATAACCTAAGAAGGTGCCTCCATCTGTAGGACTAATCTGCACAACACCGTTGGTGTTAGATTCACAAACAATATACATATTTCCTGCCTGATTTACTACAATTTTCAAAGGCAGAAAATCAAGCCCATCTCCATATAATGGATGTTCTGGTTTGGTATATGTTGTTTGTAAGCTTCCTTTTTCGTCAAATACAAAAATACTTTTTGCATCTCGATCAGCAACATAGACCGTTCCATCTTCCGTAACATAAACACCTTTTGGAGTAATCAACGTTCCTTCTCCAATGGTTGTAATCAAATTTCCCTGCATATCAGAAACTACTATTCTTTTGTTTCCAGTATCGGCGATGTATATTTTTTCATCCTTTGTAATCATCATGTCACTAGGACTACTCAAACTTAAATCCGAAATTCTAGTTATGGTTTCATATGGCATATAGGCTGTCTGAGTCTGGGTTACATAACCATATCCATCAATGGTATAGGTTTTATAAGGAGCATCAGCATGTACAGATAATGGATTCAAATAAAGTCCCAAAAAGGTAAATGCTAAGACAAGACAGGCTATTAAAATTCTTCTTTTTTCTCTCATTTTTAATCTCATTTTCAACCTCTTTTGATTTATTTGATACCGGAATGTGCCATGGTGTTCATAACATTATTCTGAAGAATGATAAATAATACTAAATTTGGAACAAACATAATCAAGGCCGCTGCTGCTGCCATCCCCTGGCCAGCTACGGTGTTATTGGCATTAGCCAATGTATTCATATAAAAAGTCAAGGTTTTTAAACCTTCATCATTTACGTAATAATTAGAGGTTTCCATGTTTCCCCAGACTTGTTGAAATACAAGAATAGCTGCAGTAGCAATCGCTGGTTTAATCATAGGCACAATAATTCTCACATATACATGCCAGTCACTGGCTCCATCTATATAAGCGGCCTCAATCAATGAATCTGGTACCTGATCAACAAACTGCTTTACCAAAAACAAGGCAACTGGAAGTGCAACTAAAGGTAATATATGAGCCAGATAGGTATCAGTAAGTCCTAAGACATTTACTGTTAAATATCTTGGAATCATAACTGCAACGGATACAAACATCAAAGCTGTCTGATTGATTTGCATCAGCATTCCTTTCCCCTTAAATCGCAACTTAGATAAAGCGAAGGCTGCCATGGTTGTTAACAGAAGAGACGCAGCTACAACAGAAGCTGTAATGAGAATGCTATTAAATGCATAGCGACTCATTGGAATACCTGCTGTTCTGGAAGCCTTGAATAATTTTGTAAAATTTTCAAAGGTAGGATTGTATACAAAAAACTGTGGTGGATATGCAAAAAGTTCCTCCATTGGTTTAAATGCATGACAGAAAATGAAAACAATAGGAAGTCCCATAACAAATACAATAGGAAGTATCATAGCAATTATTTTCAACTGACTTTTTTCGAATCTTTGTGGATTAATTTTATGTCCCCGATATGCCATTTTTCTGTTTTCCTCCTAATCTCTTTCTCCAAATAATCTGGTTGATACAATGGAAAAGATTTGTATAATTCCAAGTAATGCAACGGAAATGGCTGCTGCATAACCCATTTCATATCGAATAAAGCCATAATCCTCTACATGATTTACCATTAATTGTGCTGCATAGCCAGGGGTTGGATTTCCTGCTAACATCGTAGAAATCATTCCTCCCTGAAAAGCTCCAACAATAGACATAACTGCTGCAAAAAGCATTTGAGGTTTCATGCTTGGTATCGTAATGAGGATCATTTCCTGAAAACGGCTTTTTACTCCATCAATGGCTGCTGCTTCATAGAGGGACTCATCCGTGTTAAGGATACCTGCCAAAATCGCTAAAAATCCAACGCCCATGGAAGACCAAAGTCCAATAAAAATAACAATAGGCAATAAGTAATCTACATTGACCAACCAAATCACAGGCTCTGTTATAACTCCAAGGTTCATAAGCCAGCTATTTAAATATCCTGTTTGATCACCTGTAAACATAATTTTCCAAAGAACAGTCATAGCAACAGCACCTGTCATACTAGGTGAATATAAGATTAAAGCAAAAACAGTACGAATGGGTTTCGTCAGATTGGATAAGGCCCATGCTACCAAAAACGATAGAACATAACCTCCCACACCTACAATCAACGCATATTTTACAGTGTTCGGTAATACATACTGCATAAAAATTTCATCATTGGTCAATAAATTAATATAATTCAAAAATCCAGTAAATCCAGGAAATTCAATTGCATTAAAATTGGTAAAAGATAAGCCAATGGCAATCACAACCGGTATAATGATGAAGATGAAAAATATAAAATAATAAGGACCCAGAAAAAGATAACCATTTTTATTACCTTGTTCTCGTTTGCTTATTTTGTTTCTTCCTTTCATATTCTGTCTCCTTACTATTTTTTGCCAAGAATTTCTTTTACATGTTCCAAGGTGGGTACTCTGTACTCTTTTAATACAGTTCCTTCACTGTCAATATAACCAAACTCTTCCAGCTTTCTCTCTGTTTCCCGATCAATTACTTTTACTGCTTCATCAATTCTGGACCGTAGTATTTTTCCATTTACCACAACATCATTAAAACAATTACTTAATTCTCGTTCTAACATATAGGTACCCAAAATACGTGGAGCTTCCACTACATAGGTAGACTGTTCTGCAATAATTGCTTTATCCTTGGTATCCCAAGGTAATTCCATAAATGCTTCCAGATTTGCAGTAGCCCAAATATATTCTTCACCATAAGAGATTTGAAGGGTCTGTCCGTACTCAGTCTGTACTTCGCTAGAGGACCACCATTTCATAAATTCCCAGGCTGCTTCTTCACGATTCATGGTGCTTCCATCTGTCATAGTAACAGTTTCATCTTCTTCGGAAGTAAACATTACTGTACTTTCAGCTCCTCCGGAAGTGGTTCTTTTGATGGTTCCATCTTCTTGCATAGTTCCGGGAACCAGACTTACTTCCCATGAATTGGCGATTTCAGGAGCTGCATTTACTAATAAATTATAGGTGGCATAGTCTGCGATCCCAATTGGTAAATATCCATTTCTAAAATGCTGATAAAAATTAGGAACATCAATTGGTATATTATAAATCGTAAATAATTCTGTTAAATCCGTTAACGCTTTTACGGATGCATCACTATTCAACGCTGTATCTCCAGCGTATTCCGAATATAAACTACCTCCATTTTGAAAGATGAAAGGAGTTGTTCCATGAAAATTACGCATTACTAACATTTGTGCAGTGGGATAAAAGAAGTTCAAACCTCTCATCTGAAGTTCCGGTAACATATCCACCACATCATCCATAGTATTTGGAACTGTCAATCCTAATTTTTGGAGAATGTCAGTCCGGTAAAATAAAATCCAGAAATTCATGGTTTCCGGTAACGAATAGATCCCATCATCAATGGTTGCAGGTATATGTAGACCTGCCTGATACCGATTAGCAATTTCCGTAAAATCATCAAATTTTGTTAAATCCACAGTGGCTCCACGTATACCAAGTTCAAAAGGAATCGCATAATTAATCCCAGTTGCAATATCAGGTTCATCTCCCGACGCATTGGCAAGCACCAATTTGTTTTGATCTGGCATAATGGATAAATCCACTTGAATTCCAGTTTCTTTTGTGAATCCTTCATCTATCATTTTTTGCATAATTTCCAGATGCTGTCTGCTTCGATTTACCCAAACTTGAAGATGCTGTTCATCTACATTGCTGGTAGAATAAGCCTGATTAACAAAGGAGGAGAAAAATCGTTGCACGGTTAAGCCTAAAGACTTAAATATTCCAGGTTGCTTTGGTAGTTCCGACTGGTTCTGATACAAATAAATTCGATCGATGGATAAATTGTTTTTGTTTATGGTATCAATGGCATTTGCCAAATTTTTATTAACAGAGTTCATACTGGTTGAAAGTTCTGCAACACGATAGGTTAATTCATTTGGTTCTTCAGCCAAACTTTTTAACTGCTCGCTGGCTACACTCATGGAAGAGAAGGCAGCAATGGAACTCACATCTTGATTATAAATCAACATAGAATCTCTTAAATCATCCAGTTCTTTAGCATATTGCAGCAAACGCTCTTCCACATCTGGAATATATTTCACAATATTCAAGTCTCTATATTTATCCTTGTTTGTTCCAGCCACTTTCGTAACTTCTAAAGAAAGGTCATTGACTCCATTCATAATTTTGTCAATGGCTTCCAACACTTCTCTCACATTTTCATTACTAATCGTCATTGATATTTCATGTTTGCCCTGTTCAAGATATACACTAATTTTATTTTCATCATAAGAAAGGGTATGGGTTTTATATTTTGTTGTGTACTCAAATGGATACGATTTTAATTTGCTATCCATAATTAAACCATCTATGGCTACATCCACAAAAACTGGAAAATCACTTTTTTCACTTTGTCTATAATTTGTAGCTACATTATAATAACCGTTTTCTGCTACCTCAAATTCATAGCTTACCTTTTGTCCAGCTGTCTTAAAGGAGTCACTGTCTATGGTATTTAAAAGAGTTTTTGATATTTCATATGGATCTAAAGCTGTTTCAAATTCTGCAACCGCTCGTATGGATGAGTCATTACGATATGTAAAATCCTCTCCTTGAATCACAATCAAATTGTTTCCATCTGCGGACTCATACATGGTATCTTGTGGTAGTTCCTTCACAGGTTCCAAATACAGATTTCCCAAAAGCAAATTACCTTCTGCCACTGAAATCGTTATTTCATTGATTCCTTTTTCTAATTCCACCAATAATGGATCTGAATAGCGATAACTTGCATCCATTAGATATTTACTTTCCCAACGTTTTAATTTATCAGGTATAGAAACAATTTCATTACCATAACGATCAATCGAAACATCTCTTTTCGATACCCAGGTTGTTTCAAAGTTTAATCTTCTCGTTTCATAAAAAGGAAAGTCTCCATTCACTTGAAAAGATAATTCAATTGGTAGAATGGATTCATCCGTTGAAAAATAGTCAAAGCGAACCTGATACTGAGCAGTTTCTACAACATCTAACTGTAGCGTAATGGTATCCGAAATACCCATGGACGCAACTGCATTTGAATACTCATAATTATCTACAGTCAGCATATTCTTTTCTAAAATGGTATCCTCTATTTTGTATTCTAGAATATCTCCCTGATATATCTTAGACTGATACTCCTTTTTAACCATTGTATAATTATGACTAATCATCTCATTCACATAGATGCTATCTGCTTCTTTAGCAAGAGCTTCCCCTTTTGACGTAAAAATTCCAGCCAACATGCAGATTCCCATACATATTGAAACGATACTCTTTTTCCTATCGAATACCATAGATTCCTCCTACTTTGTTTCCAATTCTAAGTGCAATACACTACATGCAGGTATTGTAAATTGTAATCCTTTTTCAGTTTTTTGATATGTTGTAAACTCTTCTATTTTTATTTTTTCTGGACAATCAAAGGAAT
The DNA here is from genome assembly GCA_947630125.1 of uncultured Lachnospiraceae bacterium. Lineage (GTDB taxonomy): Bacteria > Bacillota > Clostridia > Lachnospirales > Lachnospiraceae > CANRGO01. The sequence continues at coordinate 17,935 of CANRGO010000027.1, forward strand.
TATAGGCTCTTGCTTCATTCTGTAAAATTCTGCCTGAAATTTTATGAATGGTCGTTTCTGCAAAAATTCCGTCAATCGTATAGCTTTCATCTAAAGAGCAGTTCGTTATTGTAATGTGAATGGTTCCATCTTTTGTAACAGAAGTAGATTCTGTTAGATTTGGTACCTTGTTTTCCTCATCTAAACCAATTTGAGTAACCTCAATACTACTTTCCACAAGATCTGCATCCTGATGATTCTTATACAAATCAAATACATGATAGGTAGGAGTTAAAACCATGTCCTTTCCTTCTGTTAATATAACAGCCTGTAAAACATTTACCATCTGTGCTAGATTGGCCATTTTCACTCGATCACAATTTTTATTGAAAATATTAAGGTTAATTCCTGCAACCAAAGCATCTCGCATGGTATTTTGCTGATATAAAAATCCAGGATTCGTACCTTCCTCACATGCAAACCATGTTCCCCACTCATCAATGATCATTCCTATTTTTTTCTCAGGATCATACTGATCCATAATTGCTCCATGTTGCTTAATCAATGTTTCCATATAATGGGTTTTTTTCATGGTTTTATACCACATCTTATCATCAAATTCTGTAGCACTTACCTTTGGTTCCCAACCTTCTGGTAAGGTATAATAATGTAGAGAAAGACCATCCATAAAGCCATGTAAAAATCCAGGTGCATTTCTATGAGTGGTATGCAAAACACCCTTTGTCCACTCATAATCATCTACATTAGCACCACATGCAATTTTTTTAAGTGGAGCATCCTTCTTGTAATTTCTTACATAAGTCTGATATCTACGAAATTCATTTCCATAATGTTCCGGTGTCATATTCCCACCGCAACCCCAGTTTTCATTCCCAACACCAAAATAGTCAACGGTCCAAGGCTCTTTTCTTCCATTCTTAGCTCTTAAATCAGACATTGGAGATACGCCTTCAAAAGTTAAGTATTCTACCCATTCTGACATTTCTTGAACCGTACCACTTCCCAAATTCCCGTTGATATAGCTCTTACAGCCAAGTTGTTCACAAAGTTCCATAAATTCATGAGTACCAAAAGAATTATCTTCTACAACACCACCCCAATGCGTGTTGATCATTTTCTTTCGATTTTCTCTCGGACCAATCCCATCCATCCAATGATATTCATCTGCAAAACAACCTCCTGGCCATCTTAGTACTGGTATTTTTAAATTTTTTAGAGCAGATACTACATCGATACGCATTCCATTTACATTTGGTATCTCTGAGTTTTCTCCAACATATAACCCTTCATAAATACATCTTCCTAAGTGTTCTGAAAAATGTCCTTGTATTTCTGGCTCAATATGTCCTTTTTTAATTTTTGGATTAACGTATAAGTTTAGCATATCTGGTCTCCTTAAAAATTTTTTTATTTTTTGATTTTTATTGTTTTAGTTATATCTGAAATACTTTACTAAAACATTTATTATTTATACAATACTATTATATAGAACAAAAGTCAACGAAATGACTTCCTAAAATATAGCCAAAAATCGCACTTTGATTTTGTAATATTTACTTAAAAAAGAGACCGATTTACTTCCGGTCTCTTTTGTTTTTTATTTGCAATGCTAATTTTCCAAAAATCCAGATACCAGTGAAAATAAGACTCAGTAGGAGAACCTTTGTATAATGTATTTGAAAAAAGGAATGAAAAACAAAGGTAATGAGAAATAGTACAACCGTTATATATAGAAACATGAATCCTGTCGTAATGAAAAACCAAATCAATTTTTTTATATCTTTCATTTCTTTTTACCCCACACACAGATCCCCTCTTTTGATATTCCCGTAAAGCAAAGAGTCTCTTTTGAATTCTCAAAATCATAACATAAAAAAGCAGTTCCAATAATTTCCAGTTCCATCACATCAATGTTTATTCTATTTTGTACCAAATCAAAGTCTAGAATTTTTGGTTTAAACATAAGTCCTCGAACACATTCATTTGATTCTTCTGAGAATATCACCCACTCCCAATTTCCACATATTTCCTCATGATTAGGAATTTGAAAAGCTTCCCCACAGTATGGTTCTGGTGAAAGAATTGGCCAATCATTTACAAATACCATTCTACGTATCATCATATAGTGCATAAAATATGTGTTTCTTTCCCCTGGTTTTTTTGCCTGTATGGAATATTCAATTGCACCATCTCGAATATGATGTACAAAAAAGTAAGCATTTAAGTTTTCTTCGTAAAAGGGAACTCCATGACCTGGACCACGAAAACCATCAAAGGTCCAACCTGGATTCTCTGCGGCATAAGGTTTGTCTCCATAAAAGCAATAGCTATTTGCTATTTTCATGCCATAACTATCCCCAAACATTTCTCTTCCATGATAATCAACATATGGACCCTCGACTTCTTTACTCCTTGCAACACGTATATCATAATCATCTCCCAACCATCCATAGGAAAGAAATAGATAATAATAATCTGAAGTTTCATTATACAGTATAGCTGCCCCTTCAGGTCCATCTAATCGTCCAATTGAAGGTTTTTTTGCAATTGGAAATCCTATATTTCTTGGATTTAAATCAAGAGAAAGTCCACTCTCTTTATCAATTTCTTTACCATATATTCCACCGAAGAAAGATCCATAAATCAAGTATTTTCTACCTTCCTTAGAATCGATAATATGTGCATCAATCCCATTTGGTTCCAGGTCAGAAGTAAACCAGGTATCCATAACAACACCTCGATTAACAAAGGGTCCTTCTGGATGAGTTGACACTGCCAGCCATATTTTAGACTCACTACTTCCAAAGGCTTTGGTGGCAGAATAATACATTCGATATTCTTTTAATTCCTCAATGTATTCTACAAAAGGAGCCCATAATCCAGGGCTTTTTCCAAACTCATGATGACTGATTGCCTCCTGAATAGAATCCTGCTCTAAGGCCGTTCCTACATAGGTAAACTGTACAAGATCTTTACTTTTTCGAATAGGAATACCCAACTCACGATTTGATGTAATTGCAGCATCCGTTCCATAAGAGTAATAATAGCCACTTACTGGATCTTTCATCATCGATGGATCATGGGATTCGAAAAGTGGATTTTCCTTACGATTATGTAGATTAAGTTGAAAGCCTGGTTTCCTATTTGCTGTTGCCTCTACCCGTTCCATAATATCCTCATTTCTACCATTTAATTATTTAACTATAGTCTAAACTTATTTAGATATATCTTAAATATAGTATAATATAGAGACATATTGAACGCAATCATAAATTTTATAAAACAATAAAACCCTCCCAAACGCAAAGCTGGAGTGATATCCAAATGGATACCACTCCAGCCAAAATCCAAATATGTCCCCTGGGGGAATCGAACCCCCAACTGCTCCTTAGGAGGGAGCTGTTATATCCATTTAACTAAGGGAACCTGTTTCTTACTCAGGAAAATTAATCTGCCCCTGAAGCCAGATAGTCCCCTTAAATCTACGGCCAACATGAGGTTCGCCAAGTAAATCTTTTTCATTAATACAAACATCAAATAGCAAATCATTACAGGAAAGGGTCATAACAAACAGTTTATCCTTTGTTAATTGATTGATTACACTATGACAATCAACAATTTCACCTAAGACAGAATATTGATCACACTCCACACCATAAGGCATAAAATAGGTGTCTACAAGGCTAAATACATCTTCCTTCATTATCTTTCTGGAAATAGTGGAATAGGTATCCATATCTTCCAATGTTAGGCTTTCAATGGCATCTTCGTCACCTTTTCTTGCTGCCTGAATTAAGGTACTTCGATTTTTGTAATTATTTTTTAGTATTTTCTTTTGATAATCATTTTTTTGAATAGGCATCATAATCGTACCCTGACAGGAAAGACCTGACACAGTAATGGTGCTACCCTTAAATGGAATTTTATCTTGATTCTTTAGTTTCAGATAATCTATCATATTCTGTAAATAGAATATAAGTGATACTCCAATTTTTAGGTCATCACAAATTCCCGCATAAGACTCTGTAGCTGCATGACGTTCTATTGACACATCTTCTTCTGTTGTTATGCCTGTTCCTCTTAAATAGGGAAAAAAATAGTCAAAGGTAAAATTATTTTCCTCGTCAAATTCTCCCCGAACGGTTAAGCCAATATTTTCTCCGTAACTCATGGAAAATTCCGCATACATGGAATTTTCCTCGTAAGTTACATAAGAACGTTCTTTTGCTTGTTGTATTACATCCGTTAAAAGTTCTTTTAATTCTGCACGAGATTTTAAGTTACTAAAACCAACGGATCTAAGAAATTTATGCACTTAAAATCACCTGCCTTTCTATTTCAATTATCATATCATTTCTTTTCTATTTTTTTCTTTCCACCCATATATGGCTGTAATGCTTCAGGTATTAAAACGGATCCATCTGCCTGTAGATTATTTTCTAAAAAGGCAATTAACATTCTTGGTGGTGCAACTACTGTGTTGTTTAATGTATGTGCAAAATATTTACCATTTTCTCCATTTACACGAATTTTTAAACGACGAGCCTGAGCATCTCCCAGATTGGAACAACTTCCAACTTCAAAATATTTTTTTTGACGTGGTGACCAAGCCTCAACATCATAAGACTTCACTTTTAAGTCAGCCAAATCTCCGGAACAACATTCAATGGTTCTAACCGGAATATCTAAGGTACGGAATAAATCAACTGTGTTTTTCCATAATTTTTCAAACCACATTGGACTTTCTTCAGGTTTACAAACTACTATCATTTCTTGTTTTTCAAACTGATGGATTCGATAAACCCCTCGTTCTTCTAAGCCATGTGCTCCTTTTTCTTTACGGAAACATGGAGAATAACTGGTAAGAGTTTCAGGCAATTGATTTTCTTGTAAAATTGTATCAATGTACTTTCCAATCATAGAATGTTCACTTGTTCCAATTAAATATAAGTCTTCTCCTTCTATCTTGTACATCATGGCATCCATTTCGGCAAAGCTCATAACACCACAAACAACATTGGAGCGAATCATATATGGAGGAATACAATATGTAAATCCTCGATCTATCATAAAATCTCTGGCATATGAAATGACTGCAGAGTGTAATCTTGCAATATCACCCATCAAATAATAAAAACCATTACCCGCAACTTTTCTTGCTGCTTCCAAATCAAGACCTTGAAAAGTTTCCATAATTTCTGCATGATATGGTATTTCAAAATCCGGTACTACTGGATCTCCATATTTCATAATTTCTACATTTTCTGAATCATCTTTACCAAGTGGTACACTTGGGTCAATGATATTTGGTATTCTCATCATAAGATCATTAATTTTTTCTTCTAATACACGTTCTTTTTCTTCTAATTCTACAAGAGTCTTGGCATCTTCAGCAACTTTTGCTTTTAAAACCTCTGCTTCTTCCTTTTGTCCTTTTGCCATTAACATGCCGATTTCTTTTGAAATTTTATTTCTATTCGCACGTAAATCATCAGCCTGCTGTTGTGTTTTTCTATCTTCCAGGTCAAGTTCCATCACTTCATCTACAAAGCTTAATTTATGATCCTGAAACTTTTTACGCATATTTTCTTTTACTGCTTCTGGATTTTCTCTTAAGAATTTGATATCAATCATTTTACAACCATGCCTTTCTTTTCCCATTAAAACAAGGAACGAATATTATTTTATCATTAATCAACCACACTTACAATAATGATATTTCGCATTTCCATTAAATTATAAATCACTTCGTCTTCTACTATCTTTCCCTCTTTATCCTTAAGAAGTTTAATCGTAGGACGATCTGTAAAGGAATTATTTTGTCCAACAACAAGAGCAATACTTCCATCATCTGTCACTACTTTACTTCCCACTGGATACATGGCAAGAAATTGTAACATGATTCGAACAACTTCTTTATCATACCATTGATTCGCATATACTTTCAAAAATTCGATTGCTTCATAAACTTTAATTCTTTTACAACCAATTCCTGATATTAATTCATCAAATTTATTACATGCACAAACAATTTTACTTTCTACAGAAAGACTTACTGCATGCAAAGGATATCCAGAGCCATCGATATGTTCATGATGACATAGGATTACATTTTTACTGGTTGTAGATATCCAATCTTCTTCTTTTAAAGCAGTATACCCATAGACAGGATGTTTTTTGTACTCCGCCTGCTCTATTTCACTCATATCATCTACCGGATAATTATCATAAGGAACTGTTAAATAGCGCAAACCAATATCATGCAACAAACAACCGATACCCATTTCGAGTATACGTTCCTGTTCTAATTTCATTCTTAAACCAACCAATGTTGATAGCGTACAAACACTAATAGAATGCTCATAAATATCAGCATTTCTTTCTTTGATGTCATAAACTTGTTCTACAACCTTTTCTTCATTTAAAAGAGTATTTATAATACTTTCAGCTGTAATACAAAGTTCCATTAACTCTTCATTATGTTGATAAATATGTTTCTCCATAATATTTTTTAGTTTACTTTTATATATTTCTTCTGTTTCTTTCTTTAATAAAGATATTGCTTGCAAAGAAGGTCCCACTGGTTTTATGTAAACCTGTTTAACTTTCAATTCTACTAACTTTTTAATATAGTCCTTTTTTATTATGGCACCAGCTGAAAGTATAATTTGGAAGTCTTCTGTTAAAATATCCTTCTCAAGTATTTCTCCACCCTGTAATTGTTCCACCTGTACACATTTCATTTTTTCCTCTATTCCTCGCTTATAAACGAAATTGAAACATTAAAAAAATAATTTTCTAGTTTACACCCATTGCCTGATCCAATGCTTTTTTTTCTTCATCGCCTAACATAAGATCACAGATTCCTGCTTTGATTACCTTTGTATAAGTATAACAACCATCACTGCTATGAACTGAATTAATTATGAAACCATCATTATTTCCATCCAGCATTGCCAAAGAAAAACTTAGTTTTCCACCCATAGTATTAAATGCATCATACTTAACCACTGCCATTTTTTGAAATGTAATTTCTAAATTTTTATAAATTGAACGAATATCCTTTTTATTTTTATCGGAAGAAACTTTCAAAAATTTATTATCTTCAATGATACCAATTAGAGTCTGCTCTAAGGTTTTACCATCTTTTCCTGTCATAAATTTTTCATATTTCTTTTTCAACTTACCTACCTTTATGATCAAACTAATACAAACAATAAAGAGTATTAATAAAAGTAACGCTAATAAAGTAATTAAAATACCGATATCTAATCCACCAATTCCCATACTATCAAAAAAATTACTTGTCATATGAGCCTCCATTTACAAATAATTCCATCAAACGTTCTAAGTCATCATGAGAATAAAATTCTACTTCAATTTTACCAGCACCTTTATCTTTTCCTGTTATGGATACTTTTGTTCCCAACTGAATCTTAAGCTTATTTTCTAATTCCTGATATACTGCTTCTAGCGACTGATCTTCTGGCTTTTTAAGTTTTACTGGTTTATTAAGGTTCTTGACATATTTCTCTACATCTCTAACACTTAATTTTTCATCAAATACCTTTTGTGCTAATGCATACTGTTCTTCTGGATTTTCTATCGCAAGAATCGTTCTTGCATGACCAGTAGATATCATATCATCGATTACCATTTGCTGAACTTCATCACAAAGTTTTAATAATCTCATGGAATTTGTTACAGCTGTTCTACTCTTGGATACCTTTTCAGCCACTTCATCTTGTTTTAAATTAAATTCAGTAAGTAATCTTTTATAAGCTTGAGCCTCTTCAATTGGATTTAAATCTTCTCTTTGTATATTTTCAATTAATGCAATTTCAACAATTTCCTGTTCAGATAAGTTGCGAATGATAACTGGAACTTCTTTTAGTCCTGCAATCTTAGCTGCTCTCCATCTTCTTTCCCCTGCAATAATTTCATAGTGATCCTTGCGATCCTGCACTAAAATAGGTTGCAATAATCCAAATTGTTTAATTGAATCGGCTAACTCTAATAAAGCATCTTCATTAAAGTTTTTACGTGGCTGATCTCTATTTGGCTCAACCATTGTAATTTTAACTTTAGTCTCACCCGATTCTTTGTTTGAATCAATTGAATCATTCATGGAAGAATTTCCTCCATTTATAGAATTTTTCCCATTATCACCTTTGTTTTTTGATAGATTATTTCCTCCACTTGGAATTAATGCATCTAATCCTTTACCCAATCCCCTCGGTGCCATATTTATACTCCCTTTCTATTCATTACTTCATCAGCCAGTGCCAGGTAGGCTTCAGCACCTACTGATTTTGGATCATAACTATTTATTGGAAGTCCATAACTCGGAGCTTCTGCCAGACGTATACTTCTTGGTATTATTGTTTCATATACTTTTTCATTTAAATTACTTTTGACATTTTCAACTACCTGTAAAGATAAATTTGTTCTGGAGTCATACATCGTAAAAAGTACACCTTCCATAAATAAATCAGGATTCAATCTTTCTTTTACAAGATTTACTGTATGTATTAACTGACTCAAACCTTCTAATGCATAATACTCACATTGAATTGGAACTAATACAGAATCAGCGGTTGTCATTGCATTTATTGTTAACATGCTTAAAGAAGGTGGACAATCTATTATTATGAAATCATATTGATTTTTAATCCATTCTACTTCTCTTTTTAGAATATATTCTTTTCTCTCTGTATCGATTAATTCAATTTCAGCTGCTGCTAAATTAACATTGGTTGGTAAAATAGCAAGATTTTCTATTCTATCCTTGATGATACAATCTTGAATTGCACATTCTCCAAGCAATACTTCATATACGGTGTTTTCTAAATTGTTTTTGTCAATCCCAAAACCACTTGTTGTATTTCCTTGTGGATCCATATCAATTACTAAAACTTTTTTTCCTTTAGCTGCTAAAGAAGCAGATAAATTGATTGAAGTGGTTGTTTTTCCCACTCCCCCTTTTTGATTTGCAATAGCAATAATTCTTCCCATATTCATTACCTTTCGTCTATTTTTCATAGACCAATAACTCTTCTCTCTCAATATTACGCATATTCGATTATATCATTTTTTTATTTTCTATACCACTTGTTTTTCTTATTTCACATACTTATTTAAATAAAAAGTCCCAATTATGAATGTTTCACAATTAAATATCACGATTATTTCCCAATGTTTCACGGTTGTATACACTAGATGTTGGGATAATGTTTCACGTGAAACATCATCTTGTGATTATCATAGAAAAAGTTCAAATGTTTCACGTGAAACCAGCGAAACAAAGGAACTTTATTTGAACTATAATAGAATAAGTTTATTCTTTATCGCAAAAACAGCGGCCTGAGTTCTGTCTGAAACTTCTAATTTTTTAAAAATATTAAAAATATGATTTTTAACAGTGCGTTCACTAATATTTAAAACAGTTGCTATTTCTTTATTAAACATTCCCTCAGCTATTTTGATTAATACTTCTATTTCTCTCTTAGTCATGGATTTGATTTTTTCCTTATCAATATCTCTTTCAACTAATTTAGCATTTAAGTAAGGAACAAGTTTTGGTTGAATATATGAACTTCCATTAACGATTGTAAAAATTGCTTTTCTTAATTCTTCTGAACTTGAATCTTTTAGTAAATAACCATCTGCTTCTAACTCTCTGGCTTTCATTAAATATTCAATTTCATTATGAACAGTCAATATAAGAACTTTAACCGGTAATTTGTTAGCTCGTATTTCTTTTAGCGTATCAATACCATTTTTTTGTTCCATATTTAAATCCAATAAAATAATATCAGGACTTAATGTTTCTAATAAAGTTAGACATTCATTCCCATTATTTGCTTCAGCAATGATTTTAATATCATTACCGAATTCTAATAATTGTCGAATTCCTTCTCGAATCATCATGTGATCATCAACCAACATTGCTTGTATCATTTTCTATTCCTCCAAGTTTTGGAACTTCAATTTTAATAAGCGTCCCTTTTTCACCATTTATATCAATTGTTCCTCCAAGTAAGAGAATTCTTTCCTTCATTATTTTTAATCCAAAATTCTTTTTATCAGTTTGCAGATTATCTTGAATTTGAGTATTGATTCCAATTCCGTTATCCGAAATTTCCATTTGAATTATTGAATCAAAATTTTTAACCATTATCTTTAGTCTGGTTGCTTTTGAATGTTTCATAGCATTATTAACGGCTTCATCTATAATTCTGTAAAGAGTAATTTTTAAGAACTCATTACAATCATCAATATTATCTACTTCAATATCAAACTCGATAGAACATTTTTCCTTGTAATTTTCCTTCATACGTTCTATTAATTCATGAAATCCTAAATCTTCTACTACCATAGGTTTTAAATTATAAATTGTATTTCTTATATCTTGATTAACATCTCTTAAATTATGTATG